>CAZFSX010000431.1:0-413 GCA_964522115.1 uncultured Pseudobdellovibrionaceae bacterium
CCATCTCCTCAGTATTTTTTGATAATCAATGGATGAACCCATCATCACTCCATTGATAAAGCCATATACTCCTGGGACTTTATTTTTTTTTAAGCTTTCAATAATTCTTTCGGATATCTCTGTACGACTGAGTCCAGGAGTCTCAATACCCGAGGAAGGCAAATCATCAATAGTTATTGCCATTTGAAAATCAAATTCCTTTGAATAAGCTGATTGAAAGCAGAAAATCAAAAAAAAGATTAAATATTCACAGAAACTACTTTGATGGGTCGACCATCGCTTCCATATTTTCATCATTATTCCTCGTTCCCTGCAACCAATGGAAACTCCATTCTTATTTCTGTAAATGATCTATCATTCTTCGTATCCGCGACTTCAGAATGGATGGAAACAGTCGCATGAAATCGATCCAA
>CAZFSX010000431.1:423-2080 GCA_964522115.1 uncultured Pseudobdellovibrionaceae bacterium
AAATAGGATTTAGCAATGGGCATCCCAAAACCTGTCCCATCTTCACCATTTAAACCTTTTCGCGATGTGGAATGATCATAGGAAAATATATTCTTCAATATATTCTCAGGAATCCCAATACCTTGATCACGAATTTTCAGAACTACATGATCCTCATTTTTTGTAAGATGAAAAACGATTTTCCCATTTTGCGGAGTGAATTTCAATGCATTGGAAAAAAAGTTCGCAAGTACTTGATAAATGAAAGAACTTCGATCCACCGTAATTTCATATTTTTCATTCGCATCAACGTGCCATTCCAGTTGAATGTTCTTTTGCGAAAGAGGTTCTGTAAATAACTGCTGCATTTCTTTCAGAGCTTCAATAATATCTACTTTTTCTAAGTAGAGTTGTTTTTTTCCAGAACTGACAGCCTCTGCCTCTTTCACATGATTCAAAATTTTTGACATCGCTTCCACAGTTTTTTTCATGCGGCTGATGTATTCATTTTTTTTATCTTCAGCCACTTCTGGAAATCGACCCAAAAGACCGATCAGAACCTGCACTGGAGTCGATAGGTCATGAGATAATACTTTCACAAGATTGGCTTTTTCTTCTCTTTGATTTTGGATAATTTGCAAAAATATTCGAATTCGGCGAGAAAAAAACCACATCACAGCTGTCATCAAAACGAACAAACTCAGATAATTCATAAACCGAGCTGTATTCAGAAATTCCAGATTATTCGACAAAGGTAGACTCAGACCAAGCCATCCAGCAGCAGGACCTAACAAAATCACAATCGACAAATAAGCCACACACCAAAAAATGGCCCACGGGGTCCCAAGCATAATAAAAACTATCAAGGGAATCATCAAATTCATCATTAAATTCGGAGAAGCAACTCCTCCCATCTGATAAGCTCTAAAAAAACTACTGAACCATCCAAGGGCCAAAGTGTAATTTGCAGCCCAAACTAAATTCTGAGTTTTTTTATAAATTAAAAGTGCCGATCCCATCACAAGAACAGTCCCCATTTGCATAAGACCAGCGTTCCATGCTCCACCAAGAAAAGAAACCATCGACAAGAGAAAAGAAATGAACATGCTACTTGTGATGATAAAAAAGAATAAGATAAAACCTTGGCCGCGCAACAGCTCAACACTCAAAGTGTTTTTTTCCTGCTCTTGCAATAAATGACGAACTTGTTTGAAAAATTTTTTCAACACAAAAAATCCTATTCCTATATCTTTACATATTCTCGTGAATAAGTCCTGACCATCGAGCCATCCAATACGCATGCAAGTAATCTACGCCTGAGTAAGCAACGTCCTGGCTGACATGGGTTCGAAATCGAAAAGAAGCACTTTTCCAAATATAATTGTCATTAAAAACAGCCATTTGAAATAAAGGCATACTTTGTAGTCCTTGATATCCAAAAGATGCAGGAAGATCTTTCTTCACAAAGTATTTCCAAAATAATCTTGGAAAGGGGGAAATGGTCCAATGGGGATTCAGAGAATGATCGATTTCTCCCTGAAACTGAGGTTTTTCAATGGGAAATTCTCGCAAACCCCAGATTCCATTTTGAAGATCACCAAGACGTGCGGAATATTGTTCATCATTCCATTCAGATCTTGCAAGCCCCCATGTGAGGATAGGAAATTTTAAACCCGAA
>CAZFSX010000432.1:0-2065 GCA_964522115.1 uncultured Pseudobdellovibrionaceae bacterium
GAAAGTTCGTGGAAACGTCTATCCCTAGCTGCCGCGCTGTCTGTCATCGGACTTCTGGCAACTGAGATTTGGTATCAAAGCCAATCGGTATCATCCCTGCAATCAACAGCAGAGACAGCGATTGCTTTTATTTCCAAATCTTATGATGAGATTTCACGTCGACCTACTGGAAAATCAAATTTCGTTTTGATAAACTCCGGTGATCTTGTTTTTTCTGGAGACACCATTGCCACTGGTCCTCGAGGTGAAATCCGAATCCAATTTAATAATGGCGAACGCTTTCTTGATTTAGAACCCGAATCCATGATTTTAATCGAAGACAGCAATGAAGAAACTTCCTTAAGTCTATTAAGCGGAAGTCTTTTTGTCACCAGCAATACAGAAGATGGAAAAGCAATCACCCTTCAAAATGGGAACAGCAAAGTCGATCTATCCAAAGCAACAGCTCAAATTTCTAAAGGAACCAATAATAAAATTGACCTGCAAGTCATTAAAGGTCGTGCCATCCTGAAAAAAGAAGGTTCTGATGAAACGAAAGAAATCTCATCTGGTAAATCAGCTTCAGTTAGTGAAGCTGGAGTTGCTCAACAAGTGGCGTCTGTCCAAATTCTATCCCCAATGCTGGACCGACCTCACTACACAGACAGTGAATATGTCTTGCCGGTTCTATTCCAGTGGACTGGGATTCCCTCTGGATCCATTTCACATTTTTATATTGGATCTAATAAAAACAGATTGACCGAAATTCCTTTGCAAAATGAAAAACCAAATGAGTTATCTCAATTTTTAAATCCAGGAAAATATTATTGGAAAATCCTTGCAAAAGACCCAACAGGAAGAACCATTGCGGAATCTCCTTTACAGCGAACGGAAGTCATAGAAAAAATGGCTCCGAAGATTATTTCTCCATTAGACAATCATCAATGGACAAAGGAAACCAAAGATCAAAACTTTTCTTTCCGATGGATTCGTCCTGAAGGATTACAACAAACCCATGTTGAAATATGGAAAATCAACAACGGACAAGAGAAACTTTTTGATAAGATATTTTCAGCTGAAGATTCGATGGGTCTTAATTTGCAACCTGGGAAATATCAATGGAAACTTTCCGGAAAATACAATGATGTTCCGCATGTCATTCCAGGGAAAACAAACTTCTTCACTATAACTGAAAAAGCTATTGATCAAAAAGTAAACCTTAAAATTTCTTGGCTTTCACCCTCTTCAAATTCGATTTTCTATGTTGATCAACCCACGGCTTCATTAAGTTGGGCTGCTGATCAAAAAGTTCCAATTTATCAATGGAGACTAAAAATTGCAGACCGACCTGAAAATTTAGCTTCGGCGCCTGCCTTGCTGACAAAGAATCCATCAGCGAAAACAACTCTTTCGAAACCAGGTCGTTATGTTGCAAGTGTCGAAGCCCTTGGAAAAGATCAACAAATCCTGGCCGTTTCAAACTATAAAACTTTTGAACTGAACCCCATGCCATTACTTCGCGCCCCACAAGTTTTACCACTTGAAGGACATTTGCTGGCGGAACGTAACGGCACCTATGATATGCAATGGGAAGAAATCAAGGGAGCCCAAAAATACATGGCTATTCTGTTTGACTCTTCCGGAAAAGAACTTCGAAGGGAAACTTTTTCTACTTCACGAACGACACTGAACAACTTGCTACCTGGATATTATAAAATTGCCGTCCAAGCGATCGATGAACACGGACGCAATGGCGATATGGGCATCCCTCGTGAACTTTCAGTGCCCGACAGCAGTGGATTGGAAGCCCCTCGAATTAAAGGAATCAGGATAAAAAAATGAATCTAATCAAACAAATCATTTTCATTTTTATTCTAACAGTCGAGCTTCAAACCTTCGCAGCCCCTTTTCGTCGTCAAGTCAGTTTTGAGTGGGAAGCCATTCCCGGTGCAGCAGCCTATGAAATTGAACTGCGCCCCATCAAAGTCACTGGAGAAAGTAAAACATTCAAATTTAACTCCATCACAAATAACTGGTCTGGAAATCTTGCTCCAGGCTTGTATCAACTTCGCTTAAAGTCGAAAGA
>CAZFSX010000433.1:0-2065 GCA_964522115.1 uncultured Pseudobdellovibrionaceae bacterium
TTTCGCAGAAGGACGTGGTCAAGAAACCCATGGTGGATTTGCTTACGAATGCAAAAAAAATGGTCGTACGGTTGTTCAGCTTCAAGATTATGAAGAAGGTGTGACCTTTAAATCCAAATTAGATCTGGGACCTTCCAATCTATCTGAAGATGAAAAGTTTGAATTTGTAATGAAGCGACTTGAACGTTTGGATCCCCTCACCGCCGATCGTTATCGAGGACGTTACAAAAAATTCAATGAAGAAAGAAAATTTGTTTCGGAAGAACAAATGGTAATCCCCGGTGATTCGACGAATTCAGTGAATCCTGATAATGGTTGTCGAAAAAAACCATTTGTTATTCAAATTATGAATCCCCGCCTGAATGAAGTTCGTTATTTGATCAACGAACGTTTGTACAATTTAGCATCGAAGGATGTACGATTAGGCATCAAGCTTCATGAGTTCGTATGGACCGATGCTTTTGCTTTAGGACATGGTAATTCAGATCAATTCCGCGGCTATGTTTTTAATATCAGCTCGGACATCATGTTGAAATTACAACCCATTGAATACCTACAAATGTTAGAAGAGGCGAATCTATCAAGAAGATGGGCGCCGACAGGCTCTTCTTTTTCAGTGAATTTTCCCGTGCAAAACATCTTCAATTTACAAGGGCAAAAGGAAAATGAGATGAGTCTTGTGAATCCTCAAAGTTATCAAGACACATCCAAAAACCAACTTATCATTATTGCTGACTCCATCATACCAAGAAAAGAATCACTGATGACCTTCAATGGGAAGAATCTAATCGACATGAAATTTGCACGTAATATAACAATATCCCCCGCGAAAGAAAATCAATTCACCATCGTTCAAATTTCCAATTTGGAAGGTCCTGATGAAGTGAAATACACCACACGCCAACTACAAATTGGAAATGCAAAGATTCTGTGTTTAAAAGAAATTCAATTTTATCCCAATGGCAACTTAAAATCATGTCGTCTGGGGTTTCAAAATAAAATACAAACACCTCAAAAGATGATTTCTGTGATGCCCTTATCGCGTATTCACTTCCATCCGAATGGTGCACTTTCTATGGTTGAAGCTGCAGAATATAATTTTTCACATACAAACAAAGATTATCTCAATGCCCTTCAACTCACATGGGATACAAGAGGAATTTTCCTGAGTGAGGAAAGTAAAGTTTTTGATTTGAGTTTTAAACATCCGTCATCAAAATGTTTAGAAAACCTTCAGGAATGCACAATCAATGATTTAAAAACTTTTGATGAAACTGACGGGAATCCATTCCCACAGGGCTTGCGAAGAACGAGTAGAAACGAATCCACCTACAGATAAATCAGTCATCCTTCCTATCTGCGAAAGATAGGAAGGCTTCGAAACCTAGATCTTCATCCAGCCACTGCAGATATTGTTACGAGAGTCTTTCACTGGATTCTGAACCAGAATTCCAATAGGTTCACAGAATAAAGCAAATTCATTTCTTGTGCATTTATTCTTGATTTGTGCAATTTGTGCATTTATTTAGAAATCCGACTTTTTTAACCTCCATCCAAAAAGAAGTACTTTTTTTTTGACACCCATCCAAAAAGTAGGATTTAATAAAAGGATGAAGAAACGTTATCTTTCAGACCAAATTAAAAAAGATCTTAGCAATAAAATGGTTTTTTTAGGTGGACCTAGGCAGGTCGGCAAAACGACTCTTTCTCTGAGCTTATTTTCTAAAGATTCCTATCTGAATTGGGATTTCATCGAAGATCGTGAACGCATTTTAAAATATCAACTCCCATCTGAAAAGACATGGATATTTGATGAAATTCATAAATATAAAAAATGGAGAAACTACCTCAAAGGTCTTTACGACAAAAATAAAAAACAGCAGATTCTAGTAACAGGTAGCGCCCGACTGGACCTCTATCGATATGGCGGAGATTCCTTGCAAGGTCGTTATCACTTTTTAAGACTACACCCCTTTAGCTTTGATGAATTACAATCAACTTCTTTTGCAGATTTTGAATCCCTGTTTGAATTAGGTGGCTTCCCTGAGCCCTTTCTTAAAGGAGA
>CAZFSX010000434.1:0-2060 GCA_964522115.1 uncultured Pseudobdellovibrionaceae bacterium
AGAACATCTTGTCAAATATAAGGGACGCTCCATCTATAAAAAATATGGAATAGAAATCCATGCGAATAAGTCTGGAGCCATCTCGTTCAAAAACGGAATTCAACAGCTCTTCCAACGCACACTCAGATTTGATTAATTGTCACAAGCAAATTCGTCCAAAAGAAAACCTAAGGCGAAAATAACCAATCCAATCACGGCCAGTGGAGTAGCGTCTTTAGCTCCTCGAGGATTAAAAGTAGCCATCAATCCCACAACAGAAAATGTCAAAGCTGGAAAAGTGAAGAACTCGACGAATCCGCATCCATTATCCGAGGCATGCGCCTGAGGAATCAAAAACGATGAAATCCAAGCTAAGGATGAAAAAAGTGAAAGTTTTGATACCGAAGCTGCATTCACCTGATGTCGTGATAAACGGTGGATGGATGCTTTCATTCTTTTTTTATTTTCATCAAAGCTCAACCTTAAATCCGCAGTCACGATAGTTCGGTTCAACGGTTGATCGAATCCTGGTGACATCTGCTTCACCAAAAGATTCACGGTGAAGTTCTTTTCATCACTAGGAAGCAACTGCAAGAGGAAGGATTGAAAAGATCTCTGCTTTTTCTGAGGAATTCGGATCTTGATCTGCTGACCAGATGCCAATCCACGAAGCATTTCCTGGAATTGAACATGGTCCGTGGGTATCGCTTCCTGATCTAAAAATTGAACACCTGAATTCACAAGGGCTGCAGAAGCAGAATTCAGTTGATTTGAATTTGACCTTGATCAGAAATTCCACCCATCTTTACGTTCAACAAGCCAGACTGTTCACGAGCTTGTGAAAGGGGCGTTAAAATCATACTTAGAGCCAGTATGAGAGAAAGTCGTTTTTTCATTTGGAATTCTCCTTTTTTACTTCATCATTTTGTTTCGAATAACCGTCCACTCCAAAAGCATATTCGTGGTTGCGTTTCCATTCATCGTGGTCCTTGATAGGATCAGGATCACGTCCTTCGGAAATTCGAAAGTCCTTCTTCCATTGCTCAAAAGCTTCGGATCTATCCTTTTTTTCTTGAACAAGAGTTCTTTGCGGCTGAGGACTTAAAACATCCTTAACCTGGCTGACAATCATTTCCGCTGGCATCAACACCATATGTGGAGCCTGAATCGTCATTTCCATCAAAACCGCTGACATCGCTACCACATAGGACCTAGAAAAGATATTCCAAAAAAATTCAAAGTATTCCCTAGGACCCACGAATCTTTGATTCAGATCCGCAGACACAGAATCCAATCCATGATCCAATACTTTTTGGTAGAATTCTTCTGGAATTTTCTGAACATGAAAGTTCTCACGCCCCTTCATTTCAGAAAAAAACAAGATCGGTGCCTTCATCATGTAAGAAAAAGTAAAACTCATGGCAAACTGGATGGAAATCTTCACTCGTCGTTTCCACTGTGAATAAACAGGGTCCGTGATTTGAATTCCTTGATCTTGCAAAATTTCACGAGCATCCTTTCTTAATAGATTCTGCATCCATCGCTGTTCAGAATACCCTTTCCAAGACCATCCGCGTAGCCACTCCCTCCAAATCACCGAAAAACCTCGATCATCCAATGTTTTTGCAAAGACCTGTAATTCTTTATCGAACTTGTCCTGGGTCAGAGTTCCCTTTGAAATCCATGGCTGCATGTGTGAAATCCAATCACGAGGCGAAATCAATGACTTACTGACCTGATCGGATAAAAAAACAGAATCACATTGAATCTTTCGATCCTGTGTTGCTTGAGCCTGCAAAAGATTCAGCCCAAGAATTCCAAGGAAGAATATGGATCCTATTTTTTTAATCAAACGAAATTCCTCTTTCCATCGAACCCTACGAAGAATATCTAAAGGGACGACAGTATCACAATCGCAACTTTCTTTGTGTGGAGATTTCTTGAAAATTCAACGGCAGCGACACAGGATCCCTGAAATTCAGAATCGGTTTGATCCTGAACGATGTGCTATGTAATCTAAAGATCAATGCAACCAAGGATACCTATGAAAACCTTTCATACAACCAGACATCTACCCGCCT
>CAZFSX010000435.1:0-2056 GCA_964522115.1 uncultured Pseudobdellovibrionaceae bacterium
AAAATATCAAACCATGGCACAAAAAACTTTGCGTGGATTGCAGATGGGACTTGGAATTTCTCCAGCATCTTCAGATTCAAAAATCAAGTTGGCCATTATTGATAGCGAAGGAAATCCAGACCTTGCTCGACGAGGTGTTGAAAAACTGGTGAAAGAAGATCACGTCATTGGTGTTGTGGGTAGCCTGTTAAGCAAAACTGCGACGGCTGTTGCTGCTAAATCCAATGAGTTAGGGGTTCCTAGTGTAGGGCTTTCCCAGAAGTCTGCATTGACCGATGTTGGCCCCTTAGTGTTTCGAAATTCTTTGACCAGCGAAATGCAAGTTCGAGAATTGGTTCGTTCTGCCATGGAAGATATGGGATTGAAAAAATTTGCCATTCTCTTTCCCAACGATTCCTACGGCGTAGAATATGCGAATCTGTTTTGGGATGAGGTTTTAGCTCGCGGAGGAGAAATCACAGCAGCACAAACCTACAGCAACAAAGAAACCGACTTTCGAATACCTGTACAGCGTTTAATAGGAACTTATCTTTCTGAGTTTCGTGAAGAGGAATATCGATTAAGAGCTAAAGAATTGCATGACAATGCAGGACCCAAAAAGTCGATTCGCCAAAGCCAAGTGGACAATGTTCTTCCACCCATCGTCGATTACGAGGCGATTTTTATTCCAGACAGTGTCAAGACCTTAGGGCAGATTGCGGCGATGCTTTCTTACAATGATGTACGAGGTATTAAACTCTTGGGGACAAATCTCTGGAACGTACCCAACCTTTCAAAGCGAGCAGGAAATTTTTCAAAAGAAATTTATTTTGTGGATGGTGGTGATTTTTCTAACATGGAAAAGTCTAATGGATCCTTTTATAATCAGTACAAAGTTCTTTTCGGAGAAGAACCAGGCAATATTGAACTTCAAGCTTATGAGACAGGTTTGATTTTCAAAAATTTGATTGCCTCAGGTGCTGAGTCCAGAGAAGACCTCGCTCGCGGATTGCGACAGTTGAAGCAGTTTCCAGGGGTGCTTCAGACCTTAACTGTGGATCGTGATCGCGAAATTCAGCGCCCGGTCTTCACCTACAAAATCGATAAAAACGAAGTCGTTCGCTGGGTCAAATAAAATTTTTAACCTGATTTTGATATCCCTCCGTCCAATACCCAAGAGACGGGAGGGAATATGTCTCATAGTTTAAATCGCGAAATTATCAATGAATGTCGAAAGCGTCTGATCAGTAAGAAACAAGACCTTTTGCAAAGGACGATTTCTTCGCAGCAAGAACTTTTCCAAAGAGAAAGATCTGGCGATGAAATCGATCAAACGGTGGCCTTGCTGCATGAAAACAATTTGTTTGCAGATCAAGAAAGAGCGCGTGGCCTTTTGATGGAAATCGAATTTGCCTTAGCTCGCATTGAAAATGGTGTCTACGGAGTTTGTGAAGAAACTCAAGAGCCCATCGAAAAGGATAGGTTGCTGGCCATCCCATGGACGCGATTCAGCATTGAAGGTGCAGAAATGCGTGAAGCTATTCTAAAAAAGTTCGCTCGTTAAGAGCCCCTTAAGAATCGATTCAAAGCGTCGTTAAACGAGCGGAAAGTTTCAGCATTTCCGCTTTTTTTGATGACAAAATATACCCAGTCAAGGATACCCCACAGTCTGGCGCTGAAGATGAAATTTTTGCCGGAGGTTTTCGGAATGAATATCGTCATCAAAGCAAGATCTATAGACGCATCAAAGGGGGGGACAATGAATGCGACAGATCTGATGGACTTACGTTCAAGCTTGCTCTTGAAGAAAGGTTCAATTCTCAATAAGTCCGATGAATTTAAGTTGGAAACATTTGCACAAAGAGAAGTTGTTTCAGATGAAGCTGAGGCTGCATCCAATGATGTGGATCTAAGTTTATCTTTGCATTTGCATGAACGAGACCGCATGGCTCTTTATCAAATCGAAAAAGCTTTAAGTAAAATTGCGGATGGTACTTACGGGCAGTGTGAAGGTTGCGGTCAAATTATTTCCAAAAAGAGATTGCAAGTTAGCCCTTTTGCTTCCTTATGCATTGAA
>CAZFSX010000436.1:0-2056 GCA_964522115.1 uncultured Pseudobdellovibrionaceae bacterium
CTTTCACTTTCAGTTTTTCTGCTGTCTTGATGGAAACACTGACATAGTTATCCCAAACAATTTTTGTGACAGGATCTGGAAGCTCTTGCAACCAAGCGATATTGGCAGCACTTCCATCACCGATCGCAATGGTTGGATACAAGACAAGCTCGTAACCTGTTTTTGAAGGAATATTTTGTAAAGTCGAAAGAGCTTCTGTACGGAAGCTGCGTTCTGCACTGGATGCAGGCTCTCCAACAACACCTGTCTGCAAAGCTGCTTGCCAGAAATCTTCAAAGGACTTTCCTTGACCCAACTTAGGATGCAAAGTTTCCTTCCAGAAATTTCGAAGATAATCGTAATAACTTTCCACAGCCAATTTTTTAGATCCAACTTTGGCTTTTTGAGCCCAAGACATCAATGATAATTGAAAGCTGCGTGAGTCATACAAAGGACGCAACGTAGGTTGATGAATGCTGTAAACTCCTGCCACAGCTTCCATATCTCCCCAAGATTCCATGGAATGATGATCAGGCAAGACATAATGAGAAACCAAAGCAGTTTCATCCATCCAACCCGCCGTTGTGATCACCATTTCAACATTTTTCAATGCTTCAACAAACTCTTTCGAATTTGGCAAAGAGTAAACTGGATTCAAACCATGAATGATCAAAGTTTTAACTTTTTTATCTTTCATGTCCGCGATCAGAGCTTGAACCTCAGATTGGCTTGCTGTTTGATAAGCAGATCCTGATTTTCCAAGAACTGTTTTTCCATCGTTCCCCAAAACGGAGTTCAACAGATTCACAGCCACTTGCAATGCCGAAGAAGATTCTGTGCGCGTTGGCAAACCACCCGCCACAACCAAAGATTCCCCAGCATGTGCCATCAATTTATGAGCGACAGCTTTGAATTCTTCTTCTTTAAAGCCAAGATCAGCTGCCACATGATTGTATTTTTCAAGAATGGACTTCAAACGTGCATCCGAAGCAAATTTAGAATGTCCCTTCACCACAACAATCTCATGCAAAAGACCCATCACAACAGCAACCTGTTGGGATGGTTTCATTTTAAAACGAATGTCCGCATTCGCACCTGTCAATGTATAAACAGATTCGAAAGAAACTAAGCGATTCATCGTCTTATGATTTTTACGACCATCTGCAAACTGGCGCATAAAGGCTGTTGGCATCAACCAAGTTCCCATAAAGTCCGTATCAATGCTGACAATCATACGTGCTTTATCAAAACGGTACTGAGGAACTGTTTCTTCCCCATAAGCTAATTTCTGACCTTGACGAACATCATCAAAAGACAATGGTTGCCAAGAGACATGCTTCGCTTTGAAAGCAGAAGTAAAATCTGCCATCAATTCACGCGTAGAGGGAGACGCCACACTTCCTGTCAAAAGAACCGCAGAACCCTTTTTCAATTGATCTGCAATTTTCTGATCAAGATCTTCCCATTTCGCACCAACCGTGTCGCGATTGGTGCGTTCTTTATTCAATAGATTTTGCTGAGGGCCTTTTAAACGCTCAGGATCATACAAACTCAAAATATGAGCTTGAGCACGAGCATTCAATCCACCTTTTTGCAAAGGATGGCGACGGTTTCCTTCAATTTTAATAGGACGACCTTCTCGAGTTGTTACCAAAATCCCTACAGGTTCACTGCCATCAAACCAAGTTGATGTGTAGTGATTTGCAACACCCAAAGTGATTTCTTCAGGTTGTTTTGCATAAGGCACAATCGTTTGAGCTGGACGACGCACACAACTTGCTGTCGCAAGAGCCATGCTGGCTCCCATCAACTTCAAGAAATCACGACGAGCAACTTTATCTTCAACTTCTTCCCCTGGACGCAAAGGAGAGCTTGCAAACTCTTGCGATACGGTGGCTTCAAAAGCAGGGTCTTTCGCCCATTGCTCCAGACTTAACCAATATCGATCATCTCTTGGAGAAAGAGATGCCGCTTTGTGGGAGTGATCTGAATCACCATGGTCGTGGTGATCATGATGTTCATGTTCATGTGGATGTTTTGTATTCATTTCGGACATAGTATCTTCCGCCTTCTCAAT
>CAZFSX010000437.1:0-2027 GCA_964522115.1 uncultured Pseudobdellovibrionaceae bacterium
GTCCAGTTGTATCCACCCGAAATAAGCATAAGGTTCAATAGAAAGCGAGCAATGCGACCATTCCCATCCATGTAGGGATGAATATAGACAAAAATAAAATGCCCCAAGACGGCTCTGACCGCTGCTGATTTTTCCTGTTGTAAAAGTTTTTCTAATGTTTCCATGCAATCTAAAATAGAATCCCAAGATGGAGGTATATGCCTTGATTCAGAGATATAAACAGCATGGTTTCTATAACCTGCAAGTTGAGCAGGATTTAAGATACCAGTTTGCACAAAGGGTTTGAATAATTCTCGATACCAGTTTTGCAAATCATCATAAAAAACTTTTCCTGCAGGCTCTCCATCAAGGACTTTTTTCACACTTTTTAAAACCTCTTGAAAAGAAGCATAGTATCCTTGGGTTGCAAGAGTATCCTTGTTCAAAGATTCATGGGTGTTGGAATCTAAATTCAGCTGTTGTTCTTTTTGAATTTTTTCAATGAGCTCATGAGTGACATGATATCCTTCGATGGATAAAGAGTTGTAGGAATCTTCTTTGTATAATTTTTCAATGATGCGAATAGTTTGCTGAGAATCAGGAAAATTTTTAAGACCGGGCTCTTTGGGGAAAATGGATAAAATATCATCTCTCATTTTCATCCATAGGGCAGTGATTCTGCCAGCATGGGCGGAAGTTATTCTTTCATGGGATTGGAAAAGTAACTTCTGATTTTCAAAGGGATTGGTCGGTTGAAGCAGAAATCCAGCCGCAATAAGATCTTTTTCGATTTGCTTGGCAAAGACGTCATTTTTAACAGCGTGAAGAGCTCCTATCAATCGATTGGCAACAGATGAGCCTTGATATGTCAACAGGACTCTGGATAAATCGGAAGCAGATCCTATCAATCGTAAGCAAATTTCCATATTCATGGCTTTATTGGAAAAGTAGGAAGGTGATACCCGGCACATGGCCTCAACAAGTGGCAGAAGGTTTAATCCATTTTTTTGAATCATTCGATCGGGAAAGCTTGTTTCATTTTGATACAATAAAAGGGATGTATCATGGGGCAATTGAATAGTTTCATTGGAAGGTTTTTTCGAAATGACAGTTAATTGTTTTTCAATAAGATTATTTCCTGCATACAGGTCCAATGAGGACTCTGCGCTGAGGCAATAATCTTGTCCAAAACGTTCTTGAAGGTATTCTCTGACAAAATCCCAATAGTTGCCCCACCAAAGAGTTGTGGTTCCAATACCTGTTGGGTTGGTTAAAAGATACCAACCATTCATGACTCTGGAAAGGTAGCCAGCCGAGGTGAGTCTTTCACGCACCGATCTTTCAAGATCATAGGATCTGATAACTTGACCACGGGCTTTTGTTTTTGCTTTTTTAAGATCTTGAACCAGTTTTTGAGAGGGGTTTGGAGTGTTGGCTTGACGGCTGTTCATAGTGCCTCTTTTTTGAAAAAGTGTAAACATACCAAGTAGATAAAAACTAGTAAAAAATGCAAAATATTACTAGGTAATTATGATACCATTTACTAGGTTTTTATGCAAATCTTTTTACGAACCAGGCATTGAGGTTTCGTGTTTTATCAGTTCAAATTCATGGATCGGTTGAAGAATTGTTCAACCCCTTTTTCAAAGGAAATAGCGCCACCATCGACTGTTTGAACTTCGATATTGTATTTCTTATAAACTGCGAATCCATTTTTCTTGATAAAATGTTCTTTTGCACTACAGCCGATGACTTCAAATTTATTCACATAGTTGTCGTTCATTTTGCTGGCAAGAGATCCTGCGAAAATATTTTCTGCAAATTTTGCTTTGTATTGGTCATAGGGAAGAATATCCATTCCATTTCCATAGCGGGCATGACCGAAGTAAATCAAAGTCGAATTCTGTGACATAAACAAATTCAGTCGTTTCGATAAGGCTTTACTTGCAGCCATTTGAATTTCCTTTTCCGTGGCAGGTGGGACGATAGTGATTTTTACATCCAAAAGACGATTTTGAACTTTCTTTTTGAAAAGATAAACAGGAATG
>CAZFSX010000438.1:0-2027 GCA_964522115.1 uncultured Pseudobdellovibrionaceae bacterium
AAGTCCATTTGTTATACCCTCCGTTGCCGTCAACGCTACTGACCGCTTAAAGAGCATCAATCGAGCAGAAATCCGTCCCACCCTGAACCGAGAAACTCGAATTTTTTTGTATAATATTGATAACGCAAATAGTCGCTTTTGGACGTTGTCTCGTCCGTCTTTAAATCCTATAAATTGAAATTAATAACTTGGTAGAGCGCCACCCTTACAAGGTAGATGTCATCGGTTCGAATCCGGTAGCCCCTACCATTTTCACCTGAATTGAAGTTTATAAAAAACCCGCCCAAAGCGGGTTTTTTAGTTTTACCCCCCTTTCAACCAAAACTATGAAGAATTGTTCACATATTTCTATCATTAATAATGAATTGATCTTCATGAATTCTGTTTTTTAGCCATGAACATAAAAAGCATGATATCTAAATCAGGAAGAAATCAAAAAAGGAGACTTACTATGAAACGCTTATTGATAGCGCTAGTCGCTTTGACTGCAATTACTTACAAGTTACCTGCGCAGGCAGATGTTGGAATCCTGACTGTCGGAGCCGTTGATGTTTTCAATGCACTTGATGTTCAGCCCAGCTTTATCGAGGATCAATCCTCATCCTATGCATTCAAAAGTGTGGGTGGCTTAAGGTGAGTCATATTGAAGTCGAAAGAAAATGAGATGGAAACAAAGCCTTACTGTTTTCTCAGCAACAATGCTAATTTTAAAGTCATATATCAGGCGCTGAACACGACAGAGCTCTTCACCTCAGATTTAACTAAGTCGAAGTTTCAAAAAGCGATGAAGTCTGTTGGTGCTTTTTTGAGATGTTCAAAAGTTACAATCGTTGAAAACTCTCATCTGACAGAATCTTATGATTGCTTAGGTACTTTTCAGTAAAAGAACCTTTCGTCAGCAGAGCCCTTCTCATGAGCCTGCTGACGAAGATCGCCCTTTTATCTAATTATTTTTTTGCCCATTTGATTTTTGAAGTTGCGTCAATGCCATGATTTGCTTCATGGTTCTTTCCATACCTTCACTTGAACCATCCAATGTAATTAAGTTCCCCTGTCCATTTTCTGCAAAATGCTTAATGGCATCTGTCCACATTGAAAACAAAATAACACTGGTATCAAGACCTGCTTCACGAGCACTTTCTGCGGCCTTGCTCATCCCCACAGCAACCTCTTCACGAAACAACGCAACTCCACGCCCACGCAATTGGGCCGCTTCTTTTTCGGCTTCCGCTCCGATTCGAATCGCTGCACCTTCTGCTTCTGCTTGCTTTGTTTTTCTGATCAACAAAGCCTGCCCCTCATTCTCCGCCGCTGCACGCAGATTTTGAGATGCAACAACCTGGGCCATCGATTTCATGATGTCATCATCGAATGTGATATCATTCATCTGTAAATCGATGAGGTGATATCCCCAACTTTCAAGTAAGGAATCCAACTGATCCTTCACTGCCAGAATGATTTCCTTTCTTAGCATTAAAATTTCATTTTGACGTTTTGTTGCTACAAAAGATCTGACTGTTCCTTCCACTGTTCGAGTCAATGCCTGCATCAAACTTGCAACACTGATAAATTTGAATGCAACATTCTTAATCGCTTCTTCAGATTGATTTAAAACAGAATACAAAAGCATTGCTTTAAAATTCACATTCGCCTGATCACTTGTGATAGCTTGAAACTGCATTTCAATAGATTGATTTTGAATAGAGATTTTTCGGAAAATTATTTCAATAAATGGAATTCTAAAATTCAAACCCGGCAAGAGAACTCGGTGAAATTTTCCGAAAACTGTTGTAACGCCCACATACCCCTGTGGGATCGTTACTACGGAAGCAACCAAAAGAATAACACTTATCATTGTTAGAATAACAAATAAACCTGACTCCATACTAGACCTCTTTCTTAGCAAAGGGATAAACTGCGCAGAATCTACTCCTGTAACTAGACCAAAGCAACCGATTCCCTTGAAAAAAGAATCAGAACGACAATAAGATGTGACTAAGCTGGACCCAAAGATATTAAGTTTCAAA
>CAZFSX010000439.1:0-633 GCA_964522115.1 uncultured Pseudobdellovibrionaceae bacterium
TGGAATAATCCACGGATAGGATAATTAAAAATCAAGGATGATGTCATGTTTGGGATAGTGACCTGGTTTAACATCCCCAAAGGTTATGGGGAAATCTACGCAGAGACTGGTGAAGTCTTTTTTTTCACATATCATGCACTTCCAAAATCAACTGCATTTCGCGTTATTGAACGCGGTCAGTTTGTAGAATTTCAGCCATCAAACGATGAGTATTTCGGCGAGAGAAAAGCGTCTAAGGTTTCTGTAGTAAAGAAAATTCCAGCAAAGCATCTTCCGAAAATTGACCAGCTCAAGGGAGTTGTTCGTTGAAACTCCTGACCAGAGACACCAGTGCGTTTAAGTTTTTGACTCTTGGGGGACTTCTCTCCAAACACGATTTTTTGGAAACTATTGAGCGAGAAGTACCTGCTGACTTCCAAGATGCCCGTTATCGGCAAGCATTGAATGGCTTCGGGGTTGATGAGGAAAACGTTCGTGATTTTATCATTTCGTTATTGAGATCAATGCGCTGGGGGTCCGTTGTCAGAGAGCATGATGTGCTTGCGAAATTCGGTGAAGAGTCTCTTTTAGTTGAGTGTAAGCGGCATGATAGCAGGTTGCTGTACATCGACGAGCATCGCGGTGGATCGCCTG
>CAZFSX010000439.1:643-1745 GCA_964522115.1 uncultured Pseudobdellovibrionaceae bacterium
GTGTTAAGTGGGGACTTCTGACTGATGGTGTGACATTCAGATTCATTTACAATGCAGATTTGGCTCCTGACTTGTTTGACAATTACTTAGAGTTTTCCTTGCGTGATATGGTCGATTCAACTCATCGTTGGCCTTTTGAAATGAGTTGGTTGGTTGATTTTTTAACGCCTGTATCATTGATGCGTCGAAAAGACCCAACTCGGCTCAATGCGCTTTCAAAGACGCACGTTAATAAAATCCTAAGAGTTCTGAAAGATGAACCGAGGGGTCTTCATACGGTGATTAAATCACTAGCGGTCGCGGCTCTTGAAGATATGGGTGTAAGACCGCTTCACACGGGTATTCAGAGTATTCGTAGTGCAGCAACCAAAAACGAATTTTTGGATATTTTTTCGAGTATTGAGTCTGATGATCCTGACTTTCACAATGATACTCATTTCATAACAGGACCTCTTTGTACAGCAATCCACGAAATGCTTGAGGCATTGAGCGAAGTTGATCTATCTCATGTTGACCATGAGTTTTTTGGGATTGTTTATCAGAAGTTCATTAACAATGGGAACGCCTCTCACTACACCAACTCAAAGTTGTCTCGTGAAATGGCGAACTATATTGCCTCAAGAAGTGAAAAAACGCAGATGCCAAATGCACGGGCAATTTACCTTGAGGAAGATGATTACATTCTTGATCCTGCATTAGGTAGCGGTCAGTTGCTCCGTGGACTTTTGCCTTTTCACCGAGTATTTTTTCGAGGTAATTCAAGCGGCATAGATGGCTGGCGACAACTGGCGCAACATTTCATGGGTAGAGATATTGATGGAACAGCAATTTGGATTGCAAAGGTAAATATCTGGCTGGCAACTGCGGATAAGGGCGAAGCACTCGTCCATCTTGATGAATTTAAGCCACTCGATGTAATAACAGCCACAATAGATCGTCGAGCTGGAGAGACAATCCGTCAGGCATTTCAAATTCAAAATGCTAAAAATGTGGCTGCATGTGTGTCAAATCCGCCTTGGGATGCGTTCAAAAACGATTCAAGGAGAGGTATTACATTCGACCCAGAAGTCGTTGAGAAAATTAAGAGGAGTCTTTCTCTTGA
>CAZFSX010000439.1:1755-2007 GCA_964522115.1 uncultured Pseudobdellovibrionaceae bacterium
CGGCAACTAAATAGAGCGCAGATATTCCTCAAAATAATTCAGAATCTCGGCCTAGAGTGCAGAAACATGAGATTCGCGGTTATTCTTCCCGACAGTATTTTTGTGGATAAGAACGATGCAATCAGAACCAGCATCCTTCCGAACTTGGATTTCTACTTTTCTTACCCAAGGAATGTTGATCCAGTATCGAAGAAAAGAATTTTTGGAGATGTTGATAATACTCGTAAGTTTGGGATTATATTTGGGCGTTCT
>CAZFSX010000440.1:0-2004 GCA_964522115.1 uncultured Pseudobdellovibrionaceae bacterium
CAAGATCTCTTGCCTGAGCATCACTGAATGTGGATGTAATCTCAAATTTTTCATTTGGTTGAGTAAAGAAATACTGGTATCCGTTGAGCGGAACTCCAGAATTATTTTCATTAACTGGCGAGGTTGTATAAATTGGAACTTCTCGAACTTTTGTAACTTTAGTTTTTACTCCATTTCCGATGGATTTTATCCTCATCACCCAAATTCCATTTGGTACAGTCAATTTCACTGAGGTATGAACAGTTGTTGTTGCATGATCCACAACATATTTCCAATCATCAGTGACACATACAGAAGAATCCTGTGCCGAAGAATTTGAGGATATTTGTCTTCGAATATTTATGTGAAAGGTACTTGATTCTTCTTTGAAAGCAGATTTCCACGAAAGATTGTTTGCAAGAATTTTTCCAAGAGGTCCATGAACATCCGCAAACATCTGCGATTCCCCCTCATTTTGATCGGATTGAAACTCTTGCGAATTAGATCTGAATTCCTCTGTTTTCGTCAATGCTCCAGCACAAAAAGTCCATTTCCCCCAATCCATTTTTGTTGGATGTTTCTCTTCGTGAAAATACCGAACAGATCCTGAAGCATTCACAGTTGTTGTTACGATTGAGTCTGCTACGGAAACTTTTGTAAAAAATAGCACATACACTAAATATGAAAAAAATGCATTGAACTCATAAGTAACCTCCATTATCACACGGATAGGTTGTTTCTTTTTTAATTTTATTAAATGCTTTTAAAAATATTGTATCAATTTCGGATTGCTCCAAACTTTTCCCATAAAACGCTTTTTCTTTATACTGCTTGTTTTGCTCGAGAACATATTCAATCATTAAAATGCTATTTTGTTTTTCATAACAACTATCTTCTGAATTTCTTATTATCCGTTTAAGACCTGTTTCAAAATCGTCTTTAATCATCACATATGATGCATCAGATACTTTATCGAATACTATATTTTTTAAAATTGAAAATGCTGAGATTGTACCTTTTGAAATATCCAATAAGATAGCCACATCATTGTATGAACCTTTCATAATTGCGTTTTTTGAGCCAAAATTTATTGGACCACTAATTTGCTGTCTTCTAATAAAGGAATTTTTTGAATTTTGTATGTAGTTTGGATCCTGCTGTCTTGATGAATGAGCGTATGAACCATTGGCTAAACCAATAGGTATTGAGGTCAAATTCACTTCTTCCTTCAAATAGCAATTTTCTGAATTACCACTAAAGTCTGCGATAACCCATTCGTTTTTATCTTCATCAGTTGTCGTTGGGGACTTTTCATCAATTTCAAGATTTTGAGAGGTGCATTTAGTACCAATGGTGTTTTCAAGATGCAAAGAAATCCTTCGATGATTTGGGTCTGCAATACGAGTGACTTCGACTTGAAATAATTGCGCTCGTGTCCCATCCTCATTCACAATACTCCATGAAGATATTCCCCATGGAAAGTACTCGACTCGTTTTGATCGGTCCGCAAGCTCGATATCTTTTTGACAAGCAAGATTCATAACGACAAGAGCGCCCAGACTTACAGATCTAAATAAAGTAAATTTATTAACAAAATTTACTCTTTCCAGAAGATTAATAGTTGTTAGTTTTGCTTTCATCGCACTCATTTCCTTTTAATTTCAACTTTGCCAGACCCTCTGTATCGAATTTTTTAAATTTCTCAAAATCTGATGGTCTGAAATTCAATTCATAGTTTCCTAACGGTGAAACAGGTGTAAGCGATGAGCCTGCGTTGTGTATTCGCAGTCGAGCCTTGGCGACCACTTTGCTACGGGTGATTGCAAGCCGCTCAATCAGGAGACTGGTGCTTCCTCGCAGATGAATTGCGGCGATGGCAGGGGACCATAGTTGAAAAATCTCGGAAGGTAGCGGCAAATCGGCCGGCCCCACCTCAATTCCCGCAAGTGATAGCGAAGCGGGAACCTCCTGTGAAATGTCCCCCACTCTGACAAGCAGTTCGATCTTTCCCTGGGTCGGACGGAA
>CAZFSX010000441.1:0-1998 GCA_964522115.1 uncultured Pseudobdellovibrionaceae bacterium
TTTATACTTTTTCAATCGAGAGGGGTAGGTATCAATCAAGGCCTGACTCCTATCGATTAATATTTAAACGTCCTTTTGAAGGCATCCAAGGTCAAACTAGGGCTTCTATGAATCATCCTGTGACAGTTTGCGCAAAGTAAGGAAATGTCTTTAACCGATGTTTCCCCGCCATCTTCATCATACTGTGAGACTGGTGTGGTGTGATGGGCTTCGATAAAACTCGCACCAATCTCACCATATTTTTTAACAAAATCAAATCCGCAGGCCTCACAAAAAAAACGATTATGCTTTTTTAAAAAAAGCTCTTTTGCGCTGTTAACTACGCGCGGATCCCGCTCTCTTTTTCTGTGCTGAGCCCATTTGAGTTTTCCTTCTTGAAATGCCTTTTCATCATCATATTCAACTGGCTCGTTCTGGTGCAATCCGATGAGCAATTCAAAAAGTTCTTTTGAAATATACGTCGGTGTTGTAATTCGATCATTTTGCGGCAGATCAAACTCTTTTGGAATCTCTACCGGATTGGAAAATGGAAATACATTTGCGGTTTTTACTTTCCACCCAAGAGTAGATAGCTCTTGGCGAAGCATCGATTTCATTTTTGATTTGTCAACATCCCACTTACGGCCAATACTCCTACTTCTTCTTAACAGTTGAAGATCTGATGTTTTTTGTTCTATTATTTTAGATGATTCGGGGGAGCCATTGGGTTCAAATGTTGCATGACGATAGTATCCAACGATGGCCCATGCTCCGTTAGCCCATCGTTCACAAAATGCTATATTGAATTTTTTGTGAAGTTTATTTTTTGCGGGTGCCCCATATCTATATCCATAGACAAAACCATCAATGGATAAGTCCGTATTGAAATTCCAATCTTCGTGGCCAAAGCCGTTGTCTTGTAGGTATTCACCATCTCGATTAAACCCAAGCCTTCCCGCTGTTGGTCGTTCCCACAGATCTTTATTTATGATTACTCGTTGAAATAGGTAAACTTCCTGCGAAGCAATCCAAATCAATCTGAAATCATCACTTTCTAGTTTTGACTTAGAGATAAGTTCCTTCTCTGACTCTAGGAGATCATTTAACGCATCTTCAGATTTAACATCCGCGAGGAAGTGTTTGAATTTTTTATCGAGGCCAAGCTTATCGAGTTCACGCTTTGCTCCAAACCCAAGATTACTGGATGAAGTGTTCTGCAAGAGATTTTCTTCAATCCAGCGATGACTCTTTCGATCAACAAGAAATGCAATAGCAATTTTAAATTGGAGATCACTAATTTTCATGCAATGAGTTTAGCTAGCACGATGGACTTTGTCATTTCATTACAGTCGGCTGGCCTAGCTTTTGATCTTGATCTCAACAGAGCCACTGTGGGTAGTTAGGCAGTTGAAAGGTGCTGGTACTCAAGAAAATGAATACGAATCAATTTATTAAAAAATCTAGACTTCAATTCTTTGGTGGATCCAAATTTAAAACGGTGTTTTCTTAGGACCTTGCGATTGCCAAAAAGACGTCGATATTTCTGTTCGATGCTATTTTGCATAGATGAACAAAAAGAATGGCCACCTTGTCTAAATAGGATTGCTGATCCGGTAGGCCAGTGTAATTCAAAAGATATTCGAGTTCATAATTTTTGAGATTTGGGTAAATTAAGAGAGCAAGTTTGCGGGTGTCGATCACCGTATTTACAACTCCACCGAGGTACAAGCGTTTCATTTCTGACGTGAGAAATCCAAAATCAATTTCAACTTCGTGGGAAACGACTACTTTATACTGACTGAATGATTCCACATCCGAAACTTTTATATTTTTTTCGATAGAAATTCCGACAAGGTCTGACGAGAGGAAATCTTTTTCAAGTGTCGTATCTAAAAATTTGGTAGAGTCTTTAGTAAGGTAATGTTTGCCGATGAATTCGATGTCTGAATTCGAATTATCACCATTTGATGCTTCGATGATACAAAACTCAAATAAACTGTCCGCCAAAGAAATCCTTTT
>CAZFSX010000442.1:0-1991 GCA_964522115.1 uncultured Pseudobdellovibrionaceae bacterium
ATTTTTTGGGTCCATTTCAACGTCCTTAGAAAAGAAAAATTGAAGATGAACCTATCAGAGCAGAATCCTACCAGCTTGACAATCAATCACGATCAATAAATTTGAAATCCGTCATCAAAGTTTCTTGTTCGGCATTTTCTAGATAAGATTTCAAACGACGGTAAGTTCGACCATCCGTCGGTGTGATAAAGGTGATGGCATGCCCTTGCTGACCCGCACGAGCTGTGCGACCAATGCGGTGAAGAAATTCTTCTCCACGATAGGGCAAATCATAGCTGATCACATATTCAAGTCCTGGAATATCCAAACCTCGTGCTAAAAGATCAGTCGTCACTAAAATCTGCATCCGACCTTCACGAAATTCTCGCAAAACACGATTGCGGTGCCCAGGGTTCATATCTCCATGCACAAACTCTGAAGAAAACTGATGGTGACCTAACAAGCGACCAATGGCCACACAAGAATCCTGACTTTCAGCAAAAATAATCATGCTTCCTTTGATTTTTTTGACTTCATCCAACAGGCGACGTTCTTTTTGTGCAGGACTTAAAAAATAAACTTTCTGAGTTAAGGTTTCAACAGGCACACCTGCTGAAGAAGATTTTAACATCACTGGGTTTGGACGCATAAAGATTTGAGCAATCGGCTGTGCCCATTGGCCAAAAGTTGCTGCAAACATCAGAGTTTGCCTTTCTCCACGCAAAGTACCTTGAATAAAACGCAGCTGGGACTCAAATCCAAGATCCAACATGCGATCCGCTTCATCCACAACTAAAATTTGTAAGCCTTTCAGAAGTAATTTATTTTGTTGAAGGTGATCATTCATTCGTCCTGGAGTTGCAATGATCAACTGAGGCATCTTTTTTAACTCGTTGGCTTGTTTTGGTAACGGAAGCCCCGTCACTGCCAAACTGACTTTCACCGAAACCGCCAGACAAAGCGGAGATAAAACGCGATGAATTTGTTCCGCCGTTTCACGACTCGGTGATAAAATCAAGGCACGAGCCTCTGGCTTCTGCGCCAAAAGGGTGACCACAGATAAGGCATAGGCCAAGGTTTTTCCACTGCCTGTTTCCGCCACCGCAATAAGATCTTGCCCTGATAAACCCACCGGAATGGACAGGCTTTGGATTTCTGTAGGAGTGGTGATCTTCATCCCAGCTAAGACTTGAAGTAAAGAGGGATGAATTTGCATTTGTTCAAAGGAAGAGACTGTTTGATTTTCCATAGGCACAATGCCTACCACATTCTAGGTCTGAAATGGAACAAGTTCTTTCTTGATATCCTTGGCAGGACTCGATCCTACGAAAATTTTACTTTGTTGCGGGCTGAATGGCTGCTGGTTCTGATGCTGAACCCACTTGTGCCGAAATTTCCTTCGGAGAAACACCTTTCTTTTGGCATTCCTGATCTGTGGGACGCACTCCATTCCCGTCACAACATGCCAGCGTTTCAACAACATCGGATAAAAACTTACTGTGCAAATTCTGTTGAGCTACCAAAGCCTCCGGATCATCTCCACGATAGGAGGAACCTACCCAATTCAAAACATGCACGCTGTCGACGCTCTTCTGTGACTTCATGACCATGGTGTAGGTTTTTCCTGCATCTTTCCACTGCAACTTTTCCAATGGATTCGCGGGGCTTCGAGAAAGAATTTGAACATAATTCCCATTGGCATAATTGATCCTTGCCATTGGTCCGCATTTCACGGATTCATGTTTTTCAAAAGACTCCTGAAAGCCTGATTGAATCAGAGCGCAAAGCCTTGGATCACTTTGGACTTCTTTCAACATTTCTTCCACGGAAAGTTGGTAAAAGGAAGTTGAACCTTGGCGATCTAAACTAAAATTGGGCTGACAACGATTATCTTTGTTTTCGTAAAGAAAGTATCGACTGATTTCACCACAACCTACACTTGAAATTGGAATCGGTGTTGATTCCATCAGTAGGTTTTCAGCAGCATGTGACATACTATCAGCACTGGCTGC
>CAZFSX010000443.1:0-1974 GCA_964522115.1 uncultured Pseudobdellovibrionaceae bacterium
CATTTACCAAACGGGGATTCTATTGGCTACTCCATTACAGTGATCCCAGATATGTATCCAACTATTTCTGTTGAATCATTTATAGATAGCACAAACAATAAAGTTCAGTTTTTTGTAGGAGATATTTCGGATGATTATGGATTCAGAAATTTATCCTTCAATTATACTATTAAAAATTCTTCTGGTAAAGAGCTTTCAAAAAATGCTACTAAGCTGCAATTACCTGTAGGAAAACAAGGGCAGTACAAATATACATTTGATGTCAATTTGTTGAGTCTTGCTCAAGGTGATGAGGTAAGTTACTATTTCGAAGTTACTGATAATGATGGCGTTCATGGTGGAAAAACATCAAAAACGAATTCGATGACATTCAAAATGCCAACCAAAGAAGAATTGCAACAACAGGCATCTAAAAACAATGACGAAATAAAAAAGGATTTGGAATCTGCAATGAAAGAGTCCAAAAAGATTCAGGAAGACCTCAAAAAAATAAGAGAAAAACTTTTGCAACAAAAAGAACCAGATTGGCAAACCAAAAAAGATTTGGAGAAATTGCTCAATCGTCAAAAAGAGCTAGAGAAACAAATAGAAGAAGCCAAAAAGAATTTTGAGGAAAATAAGAAAAATGAAACTCAAAATCAAGACGAAAAAATGCAGCAAAAGCAAGAAAATATGGACAAAATCTTCGATCAATTGCAAGATGAGGAAATGAAGAAATTGATGCAACAAATCGAAGAATTAATGCAAAAAATGGATAAAGATCAAGCATTAGAAAAGTTAGAAAAATTCGAGCAAAAGAATGAAGAACAAAAAATGGAAATGGATCGGATGAAAGAGCTTTTCAAAAAACTTGAACTAGAGCAAAAGAAAGAAGAAGCTATTGAAAAATTGGAGGAATTGTCCAAAAAAGAAGAACAATTGAGCAAAGACACAGAAAATAATCAAAAATCGCAAGAAGAACTAAAAAAAGAACAAAACGAAATAAAGAAGGATTTCAATAAGCTCCAAGAAAAAATGAGAGATATTGAAAAGAAAAGTAAGGAATTAGAAAAACCAAAAGAGCCAGGAACAGATAAGGAGCAGGAGAAGGAGATAGAAAAAGATATGGAAGATAGTAAAGATCAACTAGATCAAAAGCAAAATAGTAAAGCTTCCAAATCACAAAAGAAAGCTTCAGATAAGATGAAAAACATGGCAAACAAAATGAAATCGGAGCAAGAGAGCGAAGAGATGGAACAGATGGAGGAAGATATGAAAGCCATGAGACAACTTCTTGAAAATATTGTGAATCTTTCTTTCGACCAAGAAAAGCTGATGAATAACTTTTCGAAAACTACAATTGCTACCCCAAATTTTGTGGCTTTGATCCAACAGCAACATAAGTTAAAAGATAATTTTATGTTGATTCAAGATAGTTTGCAAGCATTGAGCAAACGAGTTTATCAAATAGAAGCATTCGTTACAGAAAAGATAATGGAGATCAATACGAATATGAATCAATCTATTGATAAGTTAGAAGAAGTGATGTCGCCAGCTAACAATCAACTGAGAATTGTTCAGGAACCAGCAAGTTCTCATCAGCAAAAAGTGATGAAAAATGCAAATGATTTGGCATTGATGCTTAGCGAATCGATGGAAGATATGCAAAAACAAATGGGAGAATCGAAGCCTGGAAACCAATCCTGCAATAAACCTGGTGGTAAAAATCCTAAATCTGGCAAAGGTGGTAAGCCTAAAGATGTAATGTCCGAAGGGCAAAAGAAATTGGGCGAAGATATGAAAAAGATGAAAGAGGGTCAGAAAGGTGGACAACCTGGCATGGGCGGTCAAGATGCAAAAGCATTTGCTGAAATGGCAGCTCGCCAAGCAGCATTAAGAAAAGCATTGAGAGAGTTACAAAAAGAAAATCAACAAAAAGGTAAAGGTTCAAAGGAGTTGCAAGATATTATAGATGGAATGGATAAAGTGGAAACT
>CAZFSX010000444.1:0-1971 GCA_964522115.1 uncultured Pseudobdellovibrionaceae bacterium
AGTTGAGCCATTTTTCTTTGACTGAGACCCAATTTTTCCCGAGCAGCCTCCAGCCCCCCAATTTGACGACGGATGACTTCGACTTGAGCTTCATATTGGATGCGGAGACTTGTCTTTGCGACTGCAGAAACAGGGCCTAGTTGATCTGCTGAAACTTCAGAGTGAACAGAGGATTTGGAGGCGTGGCCGGGAAAATCATCAGAAAAGCCTGGTGAATTTGAACGAAAACCCCCCATTTTTGATTCATTTTCAAATGTATTCATTCTGCTTCCTCTCTGTAAAAAACACCGTTTAAACTTGAATATTACGTTACTATAGCGCGTCATAATAACTCATTTCACATTACTAATGTCGTGATATGCAATATTTTACGATGCTATATACAATACATGGTGATTTTGAACGATTCCGAGGTCAAGCTAAATACTTGAAATAAAACAGCTTTTTATTTCCCAAGGCCTAGATACCCTTTTTTTCAATCCAGACTCAAGCTTATAGTTATAAGCTTGAGTACTAAATATCTGTAATCATTAGCATTTTAAAATCATCAAAAAGCCAGATTATGATGAATCCAAAATAACGCTGTGCGTATTTTACTTTTTGATCCATGACCTTCTCTTTTTTTTTAGGCACTCTGAAATAAGAATTTCCACTCGCGAGGTCTACGCATGGCAGCATCACAAGGTCGTTACAGCCTCAATAAGAACAAGTATTTGCTTCCTCCAGAGGTCGAAAGACTGACCAAAATTTTGGAAGATTATATCGATAAGGACCCCAGGGATTGTTTGATGATATGGATCGCATTGCGCACGGGCGCCCGAGCCCAGGAAGTTTTAAATATCGGAAAGCCCGATCTGAACACCTATGATGAAACGATCTATATTCGGGGTTTAAAAGGAAGTAATGACCGCGAAATCCCTATCCCCTCACGCTTGTTTGAACGCCTGATGCGTTTTGCGGAAAAGCAGCCAGGACATAAGGTTTTTGATATCAGCTACCACAGACTTTGGCAGATTTGGGAGTTTTACAGACCTGTCCCTAAGAAGTTCCATTCTCTTCGCCACACCTTCGCCATTCAGTTGTACCAAAAGACAAAGGACCTTCGCTTGGTCCAGGTTGCTCTAGGTCATCGCAATATCACCAACACCATGGTGTACGCCGATTACGTGTACTCTCAACAGGAACTTCGTAAACTGATACTTTGAAATGAATCCAGTCACAGAATCTTAGGAGAACCACCAGCTCTATGGCTTTTAAACTCAAACTAGGACGGTTGAGAGTTTTATTAAAATATCTTTTAAAAGTCCGGCGGCAACAATTTTAAAACAAATTGGCAACTCATCTCAACCTGTCTTAATCACTCAAAATGGTAAGCCTGCAGGTGTGCTTTTATCACCTGCAGAATTTGACCGAATTCAAGAACAAGAAACAGCCCGCTTCATGGCCTCCGTGAGTCGCGGAATCAACGATGCAGATGGTGAAAAAGTTTTAACTTCTGCTCAAGCTAAATCACGTTTGGGTATAAAAAAACAAAATGAGAAAGGATTCTCAAGTCCATTGAAATTATCACTGTTTTTGAGGGCCATCGACAGCTCAATAAAAAGGATTTACAAAAATAATCTAAAAGGCTGCTGAAAAACTCATACCTTTTAGTGAATATCTTCACGATGTAAAATCAATTTTTTCAGTGCAGACATTCCAACCTTGAATCTTTCCCACCGATTCATTTTTGTGAAAGGCGCTACATTTTTCTTACACTTTGCTTTCAACAAGGAAACCTTATTTTCGACTCTGATCAGATAGTCTTGCAATATTTTTAATTGCTCTGCGGAAGTCGACGCTGGCGAACCCATCAATATCACTTCTAGCCGTCTTAAATGACCATGAATATTATATTCGATACTGATGGTATAAAAATGTTGTGCGACATTTGAAATAGAATAATTTTGGCTTCTTTGTAAGCTATCCTGA
>CAZFSX010000445.1:0-1966 GCA_964522115.1 uncultured Pseudobdellovibrionaceae bacterium
CGAGCCCGACTCGTTCGTGCCTCCCAATGTTCACGTGATCGGAACGATGAACACGGCTGACCGAAGCGTCGACGCGCTCGACACGGCTCTACGTCGACGCTTCGCGTTTCGAGAGCTTGCGCCACAGCCCGAACTCTTGTCGTTTCGAATTGAACAAAAAATGGAGCCTGTTCAGCGTCGTTACTCTGAATTTAAAAAAAAACATCCAGAATATAAAGACAAATTCAATCCCGCTATCGATGAAATCAATAATATTATCGAGTTGATAAACAAACGAAAAGAAGATGAATCAAAATCTGATGCCACCACCCCGAAAAACACCAAATCAAAATCAGGTGATACCACCAAAGAATGCGTCATCGTATATGACGCATTAAATGCTGCCATTACTTCTCTAAAAAATACTGATGGTCCATCTAAGGATCAGATGGAAATTATAACTCAAGCGTCTTCAAAGGCTTCGAATGAACATCCTGAATGCAAAAGCAAAATTTTAAGTCTCCAGAAGCAGCTTCTTGATGCCCTATCGGCAAGAATGGCCACTGCAAAAGCAGAGGCAAACAGTGTCCAAAAGCCAGTTGCAAGTGATAAAATTGAAATTCTTGACCATACAACACTTAAAGAGCGTTTAGATATTGGTCCGTACCTCACCGTCGGAAAAACCTACAAAGTAAATTCACTGTTTGGCGAGCTATATGATGGGCTCTGTAAGCCGATGTTTCATCGTGGTGGAAAAGTTCTTTGTGATGACGTGGAATCCTTGATCAAAAACATTAATTTTGAATTCAAAACACAAGAAGCAAAAACGAATTTCTATCGCAATAAAAAGAATTTCGGATGCTTCACTTTTGAATGGACCAACTACGACAAACTAAAAATTACCGACTACCAAGTTGGTGCATGTAACTAAAGGAGACCAACAAATGAAGAATATTTTCTTTCCGCTATTAATAGTATTGGCTGGATGTAGTTCCGCTGTTAAAAATCCCACAAAGGCAGAAATTGAACCTGATAAGGTAGTATCAAGAATAGATGACCTTTCATCTAGACCTGACTGGGTAAAAGAATCAGAACCATTTCGAATTGAAAAGGGCACTGTTGTTTCAACAGGAATGACCACCATACCAGCAAGTGATCGGGTTGAAGCTGCGTTTCGAATCGCGCAAAACAATGCAAAAGCGGCAATTGCCGGTGCAATTGAACAAAAACTTGAGTTTATCTTCCAAAATGCTGAAGAGGGGACTTCAATAAATGCTACACAGGCAAGATACATTGGGGCTGAAGCATCCAACTTGGTAACTAGTACCATCAAACCCGGCAAGAATTATTGGGAAAAGGTCGCCTCAACTCAAGATTCAGGGGAACGCATAACCCAATACAAAGTCTTTTCTACCGTCACCATGCCAGAAGATGATTTCAAGCGAGCAATTTTTGAGGCCATAAAAAAATCTCAGGGAAAAGCAGGGTTGTCGAAGGACTTCGCCAAAAAGGTTGATGCCCATTGGGATAAGTTTGTGGAAAACACTCAAGCAAAGGAAAATAACTAAAATCGGAGGGCCATATGAAAATCTTGAATCTGGCCCTTTCAATATTTTGCAGTGTGGGTCACGCAAAAGTTCCCACATGGGCAGCTAACAATAGCACCAAGATAAATGGATCTACTCTTCAAACTGTCTGCCACGGAACTGGCCCATCAGTTGATATTGCCCGAGCTGAGGCATTAAAATCATGTCAGGTAAACGCCAGTCAATTTTTTCAGTCAAAGATAAAAATTCAATCTCTCTCAGTTGAAACAGAAAAGTCAGTCGGCTTTCATCAAGAAGTTTCAAGTGACAATGAAATTGAAGGTTTAATATGCAATCCAACTAAAGATGCGTTGGAGGAAGTTGATTCTCAGTTTAGCGTTTGGCTTAGTTGCAAATTTGACCTCAATAGAGTGAAGGCACGGCCGATTGATGCACCTGAA
>CAZFSX010000446.1:0-1957 GCA_964522115.1 uncultured Pseudobdellovibrionaceae bacterium
GATATAAGTAGGGTTTGGTTGATAATTTTCAAGAGCTAGTGGGTTTTTCTTATGAACGAGATATGGGTAATAAACGTAATAGAACAACACGAAAAACAAACTAAAGAGAATAAGTGCCAATTTTATTCCCCAAAACATTTCGGTATGTCTTGTGATAAATCCTTCGATGAACCCAGCAATCATAAAGACAGGAATGAGACCTATCATCACCACCAAACCTCTTTGAGCAGATGCTCTAAATGCTTGAATTCGAGAGAAAGTTCCTGGCATTACTAATCCTTTTGCCAATTCGAACCCAGCCCCACCTGCAATGATTATAGCAGAAATTTCTAAAGTGCCATGAAGCCAAATAGTAAGCAACATTTCCTTAAGCAACCCCTTTTCGTAGAAAAAATATTGAAAACAGCCCAACATTATCCCATTTCTCACGATCAGAACGAATGTCCCCACTCCCCAAAGAATGCCAAGCAAATAGGCAAAAAAGGATACTAAAATATTGTTCACCGTGATGCCAAGGGTCATCCCAAACATATCTTGATCCTTATAAATTCCCATTGGATCTCCTTTTGAAATATTTTCCAGTGTTTTCTGAATATAGTCATTTCCCAAAATGAGTTGAGCAAAGTCTAAAGATTTTCTGGTGGATAAAGCACCAATAGCAACGGATACAGCAAATAGGATAAATGAAAGCAAGATACTTTTTCGACAAGCCCAGATATTTTTCGGCAAATCTGTAGTCCAGAAATGCTTAAAAGCAGCCCATTTGTTCAAATGCACTGACTTGTAAATCTTAAAAAAAGATTGTTGGGCAAGAGCATTCAAATAATTTTTGACAGACCTGTTTTTATAGAATGTCCTCGAATAAGAAAGGTCTTCGGTTACTTGAGTAAACAACTTATAAAGCGACTCGGGATCTTTTGAGTTATTTTGTAAAGCAACCTCAAATTCTTCCCAATTTTTACGATTTTGTTCCACAAATTTAGATTCCCGCATTGCTCAATTAGTATTTTTGCACATAATAAGCAACTAAACGGAAATTTGCAAATGGTTCGATTATATTTGCAAAAAAGTTTTTTATGTTGCTATCCATGACTGGTTACGGTAGGTCCTCAAGAAATTTTGAAAAACGTACGATTACAGTTGAGTTGAGAGCTGTGAATAGCAAAACTACCGACCTTCGTTTGAAACTTCCATTGGATTTTAAGGATAAAGAAATCCTGCTTAGAAAACTAATCACCGACAAAGGTGAACGGGGAAAAATTGATGTTCAGATTTCGATAGAGTCTAATATCGACAAAGATAATGGTGGCATCAATCAATCGCTTTTTAAAAGATATTACAAGGAAATTCAGCGTTTGAATGAAGAAATGGGCAATGGAATTGGCAATTTCACTGAGGCTGTGCTTAGGATTCCCAATGTGGTGACGGGTGATACGGATGGCATCGACGACGAAGAATGGGAGGAGATCGAAACAGTTGTGAATGAGGCATTTGAGCAATTCAATGCCTTTCGTATGGCGGAGGGCAAAGCTCATGAAGATGACCTAAGAGAAAGAACAAATGCAATATTAGTGAACTTACTGAAAGTTAGTCCCTTCGAAGCTGATAGGATCCATAAAATGAAACAAAGACTTCGCCAAAATCTCGAAGAGTTTTGGGGAAGAGACAACGTAGATGAGAACCGATACGAACAAGAGATTTTGTTCTATGTGGATAAAATGGATATCACTGAAGAAAAAATAAGATTGGAGCAGCACTGCAAGTACTTCATGGAACAATTGGATAACAAAGCTACCTCAAAAGGAAGACAATTGAATTTCATCACCCAAGAAATGGGAAGGGAAATCAACACCTTAGGTGCCAAAGCCTATCATTCTGAAATTCAGCACCTTGTGGTGGGAATGAAAGATGAATTGGAGAAAATAAAGGAGCAAATAGCGAATGTGTTGTGATGATA
>CAZFSX010000447.1:0-1952 GCA_964522115.1 uncultured Pseudobdellovibrionaceae bacterium
AATATCAAAAAAGATCCCTTCTCTTCCCAATCCAGCGTCTTTGATTCGGATGGGCGAAGGATTCTTAAAAATATCGAACGCCAGTCGCAGGAAAAAAGAGAAAAGTTTCTTCTGCGACTTCAACAAATTCGAAGAGAACGACGTGAACTCTTGCGGGTTTGCCAATGTTCATCTTGGGATGAGCTTATACCCATACGAAAAAAATCAACATATTTAGCTCAAGCAAAAATCAAAAATGGATGGATTGATCGCGAAACCCTCGAGGCTTTTCAATTTTCTCCGGACGTTGAAACTTTTCACCCCTTTCAATTGCAATGGGCCCTAAAGGATTCCAACGCTCAATTAAAATTGGACTTTCAACAGGATTTAAGTTCGATTGAATCCGAAGAACCTTTGGGCTTAGCTCAAGGTTATGTGGAGGCTGTCTTACGCCGAGTTGCTGCAGACTATTTTCCACAAAGTCGGCGTCCATTAAGAAGTCTGATCGACTGGATTCGAGAGACAAAGACCTTGAATAATCATGATTCTTTAGCTGAAGAAGATTCAACAGATGGAAATTCTTTGGTGATTCAAGATGTGAAATTTCAAAGTGCTTGGATGGATACAAAAAAAATGAAGTTGAATCTATCTTTACTGGCGGAGGAGCCTCACGCGAACCCTTCAAAAAATTCGATTCATGAAATCAATATCGAGAGGCAGCAATGTGTTAAAAAGGGATTGGAGGATTGCCAAAACAAAACAACTCTTTGGATTTCCAGAAAAAAAGGAGATTCGAAGGTTCAAATCTCCTATGAAGTGAACCGACAGGACCCTTCTGAAAATCATGCCGATTTGACAATTTTTCAAGACTTTTAAAATTGGTTTTTAGCACCAATCGAAATTAAAACTGATACTGACTCTTGGGGTTTCGACAGGATTCGCGGGAACCTCGTGACGCATCCAAGATTCAAAAAGAACAACCTGACCAGCCTTTGGTTGAACGCTGATAAAACGTTGATTGCGATCATCTGCCTTGGCTTTCCTTGGAGGAGAGGCCATATACCCGACAAGACGAGGGTCTTCAAACTTGATTGCACTGGTCCCAGGAGGTGTCTGCACATAAAAAGTTCCGCTGATCGTCGAAAGAGGGTGAATGTGCATGGTATGAGTCACCCCTTGTGGCATAATATTGATCCACAAGGCAGACAATTTTAATTCATCTGGATGAATATCCATTTGAAGATATTTCGCAAATTTACCCACGTGCTTTCGAAGGTGTTGATGAAGCGTTTCAAATGTGGGGCTTTGCTCGTGCAATCGAGATAAAGATCCATAGGAAGTAAACCCACCAGGATAGTTTTTTTCTGACCATAGATGTCCTTGCTCATCCATATCTGCAAATTGAAAACATTCTTTGAGTAATTCCTGAGTTAATTTTTGAGGTCTGACCATCAATTGATCTTGATACACAAAACTAGGAAACATGGAATGATACATCTTGACTCCTTTTAAAAAAATTGAAGCCCTCCATGTGTAAGTCCTCTATAAAAGTTTGTCTATCGCAAATCGAAGCCGGATTCACAATTGACGGTCGCCATTGTTTTTGCGTAATGTGCGGCATGCAAAAAAAGATATCATCCTTCTTACGTATTCATTTAAGTCGCAATCTTCGTCGCCATCTTTTACAGGGGCATCCCTGGGTTTATAAAGATGCTGTACGAACACCAAAACACGCAGCGGATAAAGCTGTTTTATGCCAGGTCATGGATCCTCAGGATGAATTCGTTGGGTGGGGGATTTATGACCCCCATGCTCCTTTAGCGCTGCGAGTTTTTTCCACGGAAAAGTCGCGGCCAGAAACAGAGTATTTTCATAAGGCCTTTGCTCGTGCTTTTTCCTTGCGACAGGGAGTTCTTCGCCCCGATACTAATTGTTATCGCCTTTTCAATGGGGAAGGAGATTTTCTTCCAGGG
>CAZFSX010000448.1:0-1951 GCA_964522115.1 uncultured Pseudobdellovibrionaceae bacterium
CACTTGGGCAAGGCACAATATTCAGACTGAAAATCAAAAAAAGTTTACCACCGGCTTGGTTTGCAAACAATATACCGCTTCCAAGTGACGGAAATGTTTTTATTATTGATGATGATCAAAGCATGTATGGGCTTTGGAGTGAAAGATTCACATCAATTGGTTGGGATCAAAGGAAGCTTTTCCATTTTGCATCACCACTTGATTTAAAAAAGTCTAACATCTCAGAACATGATCTATGTCTTATTGATTATGAATACTTAGGGTATACAGAAAATGGTCTAGACATAATTCAACATGAAAAAATTATGAATAATTCTATTTTAGTTACGTCAAGATACAACGTAAAGAGTATTATAAATCGCGCACTAGGTCTTGGAGTTAAAATTTTACCAAAGACATTAACTCCTTACACCCCTATTGTTCAGTCAAAATCAAAGTCTTTACTTGATGGTATTTTAATAGATGACGATCCATTGATTGGATCATTATGGCAAATGGATGCGAAAGAGAAGAATAAGAATTTTCTTTGGTTTTCACATCCAGATGAATTTTTTATGAGCGAGGAGAGTTTTTCTAAGGCAACTCCAATATACATTGATATTAGCTTATCTGACGGGATACGCGGAGAAGTAGTTGCTCAGAAACTGATAGGGTTGGGCTTTAAAAATATTTACTTTGCGACTGGATACGAGATTGATTCAATTCTAATCCCAAATGGGGTTACGGGAGTTATTGGCAAGGAGCCTTTTTGGGGATAATAATAGTACAATAAATCTTTCAGCCCAAGCTTGGAATTGGAGAAGGAATGTCAAAAGCAAAAGAAATTTTTTCATTATTAATTCTATTCAAGTAATTTAAGGATTTTTAGAATTTGCTCCAAGCTTTGCATACTGATCTGAGCATCGCAGAAGACCTCTTTGTTGTCCAATCTCTCTCATTTTTTTACATTGATCTTCGGTGAAAGTGCCACTGCCTCTCATCCATAAATCAGACATAGGATTGTAAGTGTCTGGATCTTGGCGAGTATGAAAATGGCCTTTGTCATTATCCTCATTTGTTAAAGCATGATACAATTCGTGAAGTTCAGTAATAGAGCCTGGGTCTTCCGCGTCTAACCCTTCAGGGGCTATGGGTTTATAGACAGCATCTCTTGAAATCCAAATTGTAGACATATAACCTGGTGTTGTTAATTCTGTATTTAAAGCAATCCCATCCCAATACATTCTATCGCCTCGTGAAATTTTCTCTGTTTCTGACGCCAAGTTTTTTGCGTAGACAACTTTAACGCTTGAAGTTTTTTCAATTTCATTATTTTTCCAAAAAGGAGAAAGTAAAATGTCTTTTGCTTTTTTATTTAAATCATAAGAAGGTTCTCTAGATTTATATTTTCCTTGAAATTCAAATGATGTGAGTGTCAGATTATCAATCTTGATTCCACATTTTTTCAAAGAAGTAGAGGCAATTTTCCATCTTTGTGCGATCATTTCATTTGTCCAATAGATAGCATCTTCAGGCGTATTATGTAAATGTTCAGGAAAATTTTGTTTGAGGAGTGTCACATCCATACGACATTGGAATCGATCACTTTTTGAGTAAAAGACATTTGTATTTAGCTTTAAAAATTGAAAATTTCCCATATATGCTGAAAGGGCATTCACAATATTGGTTTGGTCGTTGGAATTATCAGGAAGTTTTTTTGAAGGACAAGAATCAAAGACAATATTTTTTCTATTGAGGGCACGATCTAAGCGCTTCAAATTGTCGGCATAGTAAGATTTCCAAAGATTTTCATCTTGGAAAAACTCTCCATTATTGGGTATTTCGCGCCCCTGAATATTTTCAGCCCAAGCTTGGAATTGAAGAAGGAATGTTAAAACCAAAAGAATTTTTTTCATCATTACCGCCTAGTGTATCAAAATGAAGCATCTTCCTAGCAGATCTTTTTTTTGAA
>CAZFSX010000449.1:0-299 GCA_964522115.1 uncultured Pseudobdellovibrionaceae bacterium
ACAGATCCCCAATGGGAAATCAAATTTCGATTAAAAAGTCCCTGTTATACCACTCGATGGTCCGAGCTTTTAAAAATTTGATCTTGAATGCGGGATGGGATTATTCATCGCCTTGTTCGTTCAGGAATTCGTGTTTGGTGTCTTTCATTTTGTAGCGACGAGACATCATGATGAAGATATTTTCCGAGGAAAGACCGACGGCCTCACCGTTATAAAGTTTTGTCAGACCGTCGGTGCTTAAAGGAAGGTCCTGTTTTTCTAAAGAGTCTGTCCCCGATCCTAATCCAAGACCTAGGTTA
>CAZFSX010000449.1:309-1931 GCA_964522115.1 uncultured Pseudobdellovibrionaceae bacterium
CCTTTTTGATTGGATTTGGATCCTGCAAATCCTGACGGAGAATCATCAAGCCCCCCGCCTTCAAGAAGTTTTTTCATTTCATCATTGATGGATTTATTGGCATCAGCTAAAACTTTTTTCCCCGCTTCACCAAACATTTTTTCCCAATCTTTATCTGTTTTTAATTTTGATCCATCAAAGGACTGCCCATTCGGCATCGTGACTTTATTTTTTCCAAAATCAATTCCAACTCCTGCTTTTTTTAGAGCCGCCAGATTTTTTTTGATCTCGGCCTTTTTGCCATTCAATTTATTGTCTTTAAAATCGATGTCGTCTAAAAATTTTCCATCAGGATCTGGCTTGATATCTGGAGAATTCACCGTACAAAGCTTCGGATCCGAACACCCAAAGGAGTTTGCGAGATTCCCGTACTCGCCTTTTTTGTTGGCGTTTTCTGCTAGCTGCGCGAGGGATTGGACAGCGCCCATGACTGATGTGGCACAGCCCATGACTGTTTGGGCCGATGCAGCAGCTGCATCTCTAGCCGCTGCTGCTGTCGCTTGTTCAACAGCTTTAACAGCTGCCGCTTCAGGATTCAATGCCACATACATTTCCAATGTTAGCTCGTTTGCAGCTGCGACATTAACGAGAGTCTCCTTTGCCGCATTAACAGAAGCCGCAGCTCTCGCTGATGGCTCTGCGGGTGTACCTGTAGTTGGACAAATTTGAAAAGCTGCATACGTCATAATCCCAGCGCCCAAAAGATTCGCGACCATTCCAATGTTATTCCCCTTCTCGGCCTTTTTTGAGTTGTCGTAGACGTTGGGGCTGCTGGAATTGCCTTTGCTGTTCCAGCTGGATTGGGAGCCTCCGGTTTGCGTTGTTGGGGTTGATCCGGCCATGGTGGGAGAAATCCACAGAGCTTGGCTGATAAATATCAAACTTCGAATCAAAGAATAAAAATAAGATTTCATACTTACTTCGTATCGGCCAAAGGTCCTGAAACCTAAAGGACACTTACCTAAAAAGATTTGCATTCCATGGCCCCATCAATCACCCCTTTGATTGTATCAAAATGAAACATCTCTACCGATTGAAAGATCTTTTTATCTGATAGACGAATCAAGAAGAAGATCCTCCAAAGTTAGAAGATGATCACGAAGGACTACGATTCATTTCAATGAATTCCCGATTGCTGTCGGTACGTCCATTGATTGTGGGTGCGACAAAGCAAGGTACGATTTTCAAGGCCGTCTGTTCCGCCAGCCCATCGTGGTTGCAGATGTTCCATTTCCAGCTGAAATTTTTCACCACATTTCCGCCCCGTCAAAGGATCGTGGAACTGACATTCCTTCCATTTTTGAAAAAGTTGCTTTTTTAAACTAGGCTGACGCCCCTTTGATTTTTGATTTTTTAAGCTGAATTGATGTTCTTCTGATGTTGGCTTTTTGTAATTGGCTTCGCAAGTTGATTTTTGATCCCTGAGTTCTGTTATGGATTCAGACTCATTATTATTGATTTCATTTTTGAAAGTTGTATTGAAAATAAGTTCAGGCTTGGTTTTGTGCTCCGTCACTTCCTTTTCGGAAGTAGCTTCGATTTTGATCTTGCTTTTATTCTCTACTTCCATTTTGGCAATTGAA
>CAZFSX010000450.1:0-1925 GCA_964522115.1 uncultured Pseudobdellovibrionaceae bacterium
ACTAAAAGGCCATCGCGTTTTTGCATAGGATTGGCGTTAAACACAAAGTTACTTCTAGCCATAGCCATCAAGCGGGCCATGGTTCTATAAACAGGATGAAAGTTTTTTCCGTAAACACTGACGCGTGAGTAGTATTCCATTTCAACAGCGTGACTGCCACCATATTTTAGATCGCGATCACAACCATCCATGCTAACGCCAGCATAGGGGCCAAAAGTACAAGGGATGTGGCGATAGCCTTCTGTGTGGCGAGCTTCATGGATCACAGTTCCAACGCGACCAAGAGTTGATAGTCTTGTCCAGACATCTTGCATAGTGAAATAACCACCACTATTGTAAGCTGTTGCTGTAGGGATATCATTCCCGCGAGTCATGCCGCGAGTTTGTGCCTTCATCCATAGATAATATTTGCTGTAATCTACGAATTGTCCGATCAGACCTTGTGAGTTTCCTGGGTTGAATTGTCCGAATTCGATGATGCTTAAGTCATTAGTTAATTTTTTGAAATCGATAGCGATGTTACATAATTCTTGTCCGCCAAAAGCTCTGGTGTCGACGTTAAAATCTTGTTTGTATTTCTGTGCTTGATCTTGAGTGATGCAAGTGAACTGCTTGTCTAAGTAGGGTAATACTTGAGAATGAGCAGGTGAATTAAAAATTAAAAGTAAAGCGAATGATAAAAAAATCCCTTTAAGTACTAACGACACAAAAACCCCTCCACAAACATCCATTGTTTGCTATTGCTAATACGATAGTCTAGCTTTTGGGGATTTTACAAGATATTTTATTAAGAAAATAATTCGATGATTTGTTCTTTACTGTCCAAGGCATCTTGAAAACCAACTTCAATTAATTCCGAACAAAAAGAAGACTCAAAAAGTAAGTAACTTAAAAGCTCATTAGCTTCATCTAAATTACCAAGTCCTTTTATTAAATATCTAATAAGTCTAGATATTTTTCGTGAGTGTTTTGAGGCAATACCTCCGATATCTTTTGATGGGGAAATAAAAACGTAATCCATTTTTTTATAGGGGATAGTCGTTTCAGAAACATTGATTTTAGACACAATTTGATTCACTCGCTCCATGCGTTCCACATCATGTTCGACATTATCTAAAAGAACAGCATTCAGTAATACATTAATTACGCGGGCAACAGAGGGTGGGGCTTTAAGAGAGCTTAATTCCGGATTGTAACTGTTGAAAGTTTTGCTTTTGACCCCGATAACTACAATCTTTTCAGCACCTAAGTAAATGCTAGGACCACAGGGATGGGAATTGCGAACACAGCCGTCACCAAAATAGCGATTTCCAACAGGACGGGGTGGAAATAACAAAGGAATCGCGCTTGAGCTTAAAATATGATCATGGGTGATCTCGGCAATTTCGGAAACACGTCGTTGTTTTTGCCAGGCTTTAAAAGGTTTATTGGATTGAATAAAGGATACCGCTGTCGAATCAGAATAATCAACAGCTGTAATGGCTAGTGATTGAAATAAATCAGCGTCCAAGTTTTTCTTGATTTGTGTCGTGTTTAAGTTTTTCTTTAAGAATTCTTTTAAAGGATCCGTATCTAATAAAGCTCTTCCAGGGGTGCTATTTCCAGTAAGTCCGCCAAAAGAAAGTTCACACATCCATTTTAAACCAATTTTACCCAAAGAAACAGCATCAGTGTTGTAGATGTCTTCGCTTTTTATTTGTGACCAAAGGTCCACCAATTTTTTAACAGCCTCTTCAGGATTTTGCCATTCAGAAGCTAGGAAGCTGGCGTTAATAGCGCCTGCACTGACACCAGAGAATTGATTAATGTCCATGGGAATTTTTTCAGATTTTAAAACTTCGTAGATACCTTGAACGGCACCTGCTTGATAGGCACCGCGGGCTCCGCCACCGGAAAGAATTAATGCAATTTTGCTCATATAAATA
>CAZFSX010000451.1:0-1920 GCA_964522115.1 uncultured Pseudobdellovibrionaceae bacterium
GATTTACCTAAGGATGTTTTACCCACACCTGGAGGACCACAGAAACAAAGAATAGGTCCCTTGATCACATTTTTTAATTTACGTACGGCAAGAAATTCTAAGATACGATCTTTCACTTTTTGCAAATCATGATGATCTTCATCTAAAATCACTTTCGCTCTTTGCAAATCAATATTGTCATCTGTTTTTTTCGTCCAAGGAAGATCCACTAACCAATCTAAATAGGTACGAACCATTGTGGCTTCACTGGCGTCTGGATGCATACGTTCAAGGCGATGAAGTTGTTTCAACGCTTCAACTTCTACGGGTTCTGGCATTCCAGCTGTGATAACTTTTTCGCGAAGTTCTTCCATTTCTTCTGATTTGGAATCATTTTCGCCAAGCTCACTCTTGATCGCGCGCATTTGTTCACGCAAGAAATACTCACGCTGACTTTTTGACATTTCATCTTTAGCATTGCTGCGGATCTTCGCTTGCATTTGCAAAACTTCAAGTTCCGAAACTAAAATTTGATTCACCAAACGAAGACGTTCTTTATGATCGGTTGTCTCTAAAACTTTTTGACCATCTTGAACTTTGATTCCCAAATTGCTTGCAATCAAATCAGAAAGACGACCTGGTTCTGAAACATCATCTAAAACCAAAAGAATATCTGGAGACAAAGTTTTTCCTAAAGCGATGATCTTTTCAATATGATCCTTCGCTGTGCGAATCATTGCTTCCACTTCCACACTTGGACTGACCACTGGAACTTCTTCAATCTTTTCCACAGCCACTTCATAGTGAGGCGTATTGCGTTTGAATTCTTGTATGCGGCCTTTCGCCACACCTTGAATAAGAATTTTCACACGACCATCTGACAACTTACGCATACGCATAATCATTGCTATCGTTCCCACCGTGTAGATGGAATCCGGTGATGGATTTTCTTCACTCATCTCTTTTTGCGAGGCTAAAAATATAAGTCGATTTTTTGCCAAGGCTTCTTCCACGGCGCGGATCGATGAGTCTCTTCCCACAAAAAGAGGTAAAATCATGTACGGAAATACAACGATGTCTCGTACAGGTAACATGGGAAGGGTTGCTGGAATTTCTAAGACTTTGTCATCAAAACTCATGTTATGCTCCTCCGCCAGCGGCGGGATTAGCTGTTTTTCTACACCTATCTTCTCGGCGTAGACAGCAAGAGCCTTTACAAACACAAAGTCCGGAAATGATTAAAAACAGAAGATTTTTTTACTAGCCTTTACACAACATTAAGCATGAAAGACCAGAAAAGCGCCAGCCTTAGGTCTGGAGCTTTATGAAGAAAATTTATTTTTTCGCTGGAGGTAACAAGACAGAATCAATCACATACACGATTCCGTTGGAGGCAGGAACTGTTGCAATCACTGCGGCGTCGTTCACGTATGTTTTTCCATCTTTCACTTTGATTTTGATATTGCTACCGTTTGCCTGATTGTACTCTTGACCATCCGTCATTTGAGCTTCACGCAAAATACCTACGAATACATGGTATTCAAGAATATCAGAAAGATCTTTTTTCTTATCCGCTTTCAACAAACCTTCAACTGTTCCAGCAGGTAATTTTGCAAAAGCAGCATCCGTTGGAGCAAATACTGTGAATGGTCCCGGATTTGCCAAAGAATCAACAAGGCCAGCAGCTTGAACAGCCTTGACCAAAGTCGTGTGATCTTTCGATCCCACAGCGATCTGTACAACGTTTTTTTGAGAAACATCATCTTGAACTGAAGCTGCGCCACCTGGAGCTTTTTCGTTTGATAATCAAGATAAGGGAAAAATCATCCCCAGGGATGAGCGTCATTGAATCGGGATTTGGAAAACCCAACATCCCTGTCGGAGCCCTCACTCCCTGAGAAAAACTGTTGAGCTAATTATTTTGAGTGCGAGGATCCTCTT
>CAZFSX010000452.1:0-1919 GCA_964522115.1 uncultured Pseudobdellovibrionaceae bacterium
ACCAGGAAGTATGAAAAAAGAAACCACTTTTAAAGCAAATCATGGCTCTTTAGAGGAAACGATCAAGCAGTTGTTGAAGCTCCCAACGAATGCGGAAGCGAAGGTTCGTCTTATTGAAGCAGCGTTGAATATTTGAGGTTTTTTAAGTTTTTCTTGAATATAGCGGAGGTTTTCTCGCTAGAGAAAACCTCCTTGAAGCATACTTATTATTTGAGAAAGGCCGTATCGGCATTTATCTCAAACTCCCTATCCTTTTTCATGATGGAATAGTCATTTTCGACTCTAGATACTGTAAGAGTACCCGTAGGCTCGTATGAATAGCCTGAACGACTTGCCGATGGCACTTTTTTATATGCAGTGACCTTATCTCCAATCTTGAGTCCTTTTGAGGCGCCGTACTTGTACCGAATACCTTCACTCGTTGAATCTTCGGCTTTGTATGGTTGCATTGTACTGAAAGCCTATTGATTTAAACTCAGTATATAAAAAAAAATAATCTTTTTCATAAAAAATTCCTTTAATAATTGAAATTTAAAAAAATAAATAAACGACGGACTCTGGTTAACTGAGAGATTTTGGAGGTTTAAATGGGCCATCCAAAAATAATTCTTTTGGAGGAAAGAGGAAAATATCTGTCTTGAGGTTTTTCTGCTCGCGGAAAGCCATCGCTATTGGCGGCCAAAAAATTAAATGACAAGCATGACCCAGATGACAAGACCAATGTGTTTGCCGTGTAGATGGAGAATCACTTTCTTTTGGATTAGTGCGCTCATTTGAAACGTCGATATTAGCGTTGACGGTTTTATCTGAGAAATATCTTTCAGTAAGTTCGACAGGCTTTTTAGAACAAAGATCAATTTCAGGCTGAATCGTCGCGCTCAACAGAACAAAAACCATGAGGGCAGAAAGGGCGTTTGAACTGATCTGAATAATTTTTCCAAACCAATTCATCAATTAATTACCTCTCTAATTCCAATGTGGAGGTGAGTTGATATAAATTCATTGCAAACATTCATTTTGTGATTCGATCTCCCACAAGGCTAACTACATGGCCAGAATTGACTGTGACGCTTCCTTCGTATTTTTCACTCACTATTTTAGCCGTATACTTTTGAGCAGAATCAAGACCATGAAATCCCGCGAATCCAGACATTCCCGTAAATCCGACTAGAATCCGTGAGTTATTTTCATCCAATAGCTCCACTGTAATTCCACGGCAGGGAGCTGTTGAAAGTGAACAGTTTATGATTGTCACGTCAGTAGGAAGTTGTTTGCTGTCCATGAATTTTTCAACATCAACCTGATCCATAGCTTCGGCTTTTGACGGTTTAACTCTGACGACTATTTTTTCTGGTTTAGGCTCTTCCCTTTTCGAGTCTCCTCCGTGAGCAAAGGTAAAATTACAAGGCAGCATAGAAAGCAAATAGAGCACTGGAAAAATCCATAAAGTCGGCTTCACTTATTATCCTCCAATTACTGAATTGCGGGTTTCAACATTAAGGAGCCGCATGGAGTTAGCAATAACGAGAAGTGAGGCTCCCATGTCGGCAGCTACAGCGATCCAAAGATTTGACAGGCCAAATATGCCAAGGGAGATAAAGACGGCCTTAATGACCAAAGCAAATGAAATATTGAACCTAATGATGCCCAAAGTTTTTCGGCCATGTGAAACAGCCCTAGCAAGTTGAGTAAGATCATCTGTCATGAGGGCAACATCAGCAGTTTCTATTGCAGCATCAGTTCCGGCTGCGCCCATGGCAATTCCAATTGTCGCTTGAGCTAAAGCTGGCGCATCGTTAATTCCATCACCGACCATGGCAACATACTTGTGGCGCGACAGCATTTGCTGAATTTCAGTAACCTTATTTTCAGGAAGCAGGTCCCCAATAGCCGTATCAATATGGACTCGTTTTGCAATT
>CAZFSX010000453.1:0-1917 GCA_964522115.1 uncultured Pseudobdellovibrionaceae bacterium
TCCTCTGCTTGTCTCAAGGTTATCTATTAAGTAAAAAGAAGATCTATGAATCACCAGATTCAAATTGGTCATTGATGGGTGACCGCTTTGCTCGCACAACGAAGGCATTGTTTTCAGCAAGTGATTTTATCCTGCAAGTTGTCGGCGATGATCATTCAACTTTGAATTTAAGCTGGAATGCTGCCTTAGTTTATTCAAAAAAGCATGAGGCCGTGCATGAATCCATACTTGTTCAAAACGTCCAACTTCAGCAGATGCTTGATGAAGTTAGTCGTGGTCCGATTCAGTCGCAGATTGCGAACGACTGGATTGCTGATTTTGTGGAATTGGTTGCGGCACAGCAAAATTTAATTCGTGCTCCTGAGTTTCAAAATAAAATTCAGAAATTATTAATGCGAACAAACCTTCGTTTGTTCTTGGCAATGATGGATCGTCAAAACATTGCGACCTATCAGGCCTATTTGCAAAATCCAAATACGCAAACAGATTTTCTGTGTTCAAAAAATAAATTTGCGCAGCTTTCTGTGAATGTCGATTTGATTCAATCACAAATGCAAAAAGTAGAGGCCGGCAAAGTTTTATCGGCAGATGAAATCAAAAATCTTCAGCAGAATTGTGCCTCATCTGAGCGAATCAAAGTCTCTTCCACCAAGAATGATTCAGCCAAGGCAGAACATGATTTGTTCCCACGGCGCCCTTCTCCTATCGTTGCCTTTGGATTTGGAGAACCTGATTCTGATTTTAACGAGTGCCATCTTAAGTTTGATAATAATGACACAAGACCAGAGCGTGTCTGCACTCACTGGTTTGGCTTAAAATCCCGCCCGCAGATTCTCTCTGCAGAGGTACAGTCACCAGACAGTCAATGGATGAGCGCGATGGCATCACTTCGAAAATCCCTGCCGCAAGCGCAGGACTCGTTCAGTGCTTGGCTTTCATCATCGATGTTTTAAGTGTCAGGTGATTTTCAGAGAACTCATATCTGCAATGGCACAAGAGCTAATTGGTCGGCATGATTGGGTACCTGTAATTTCAAATACTTACGAGCGCGTAGCAGAGTTTGGCAGGGGGCCAACGTCTCAACTTTTCCAAATCCATTTAAACATCTTTCAGGTCTCATCTATTCGATTTAAATAGGGCAATAAGACATTAAATGGGGTAATTTGTATTGTAAAATACCCCATTAATAGATATCATTGCCCCATTATGTCATCATTAAAAGACACCTATTTAGAGAAACTTAAATTTGATTCTACTCAGCTCGCAACTCTTAGAGAGTTGGGCGAATATCGTGGAAAACAAATTCTATATTCTAAGCAGGCACCAGAAATTTTAGAGAGCTTACAAGAAACCGCACGTATTGAATCAACAGAGTCTTCTAACAGACTTGAAGGTATCGAAGTTTCCCATAAACGTCTCGAGGATTTAATTTTACAAAATTCAAAACCAAAAGATCGGTCAGAGCAAGAAGTTGCAGGATATCGTGATGCGCTTTCTATGATTCATGAATCTGCAAACGAAATGAAATTATCCTGTAATGTGATTCTTCAACTTCACAAAACTATTTATTCTTTTATGCCGCAGCCTGGGGGAAAATGGAAAGCGACGGATAATGAAATTATTGAGCGCCATCCTGACGGAAAGACCAGAATCAGATTTAAACCTACGCCAGCATTTCAAACTCCAGCGAAGATGAAGGAATTAGAAGAACACTATAAAGATGTTCTTTCTAAGGGACAAATTGATCCGTTGATTTTAACACCAATGGTAATTCTAGATTTTTTGTGTATTCATCCCTTTAGTGATGGCAATGGTCGTGTCGCTAGATTGATTACACTTATTTTGCTGTATCATTTTGACTATCAAGTGGGGCGCTACATTTCACTAGAAAGAATTTTTGAGGAAACAAAAGAAGAC
>CAZFSX010000454.1:0-1908 GCA_964522115.1 uncultured Pseudobdellovibrionaceae bacterium
ACTCCTAGTTGTTAGGAGCTTTCCTCTATGTCCGGTCTAAATGGGGAGCACTACACAACGGAGTTCCATGTTTTTTTAAAGACTCAAGTTGCGCATAGTACAAAATATAAATAACTTTGAAATCCGTTATTTTTCCGCTGCGTACAATGACCTGTTTAACAGCTTCCTCAGCCGATAAAATGCCCATTTTTCACCCCTTTGATTTTATTTATTCACAACGGCATCTTCCAGCAATCACACCTTCCGATCCAATAACTGGATAGACGTGTCCTGGCTCTGTATGTCCAAAGCAAACATTTCCGCCTGAAGTTTCACACCCATTTGTTTTTGGAGAACAAAAAAATCTCTTTCTATTAATATCATTGCAAATTTTGGAGTGAATAACTGGATATTCACACAGTTCGCTTGCTTTATCATCTCCTCGACAGGTAGTAGCAATAGCTGCTCCTGCAAATAGTAGTGTCGCAAAAAATACATTCTTAAAATTTTTCATAAAAACCTCTCTTTTTTTTTGGCAGATTATTCTGCTCAACTTTATATTTAGCAATTCGAGTGCCATCTTTCTTTGTTGATAATCTCTGCTAGGCACTCATATATTCGATTTAATCATTATTTTTCTAGATTTCTTAAAATATCGATTCTTAAATTTTAGACTTGGTTTTAAAATCTTGGATTTCCTACCTACTGCTCTCTTTGCTCGAAAGCCTGTAAATAGCCATGTTTAGTCCAGCAAATGCAACGAGTGATCCTACAACATAAGTAGAGAACATCTTGACCCCTTCAAACATAAGGTTAAAACCAGCAGCAAAGCTTCTAAAATCCAAAGGATGTTTTTGTGGTAGTCCGTAAAAAACTGTAACTAGAGTGCTAAATAGTAAAAAAACAAGAACTGGTGTGATTACTATATAGGCCAACTGATTCAGTTTTTTAAACTTTAACAAAATAGCAGAAACAATCATTCCAAGAAAAAATAGGATTCCCGGAATGACGAGAATAAAACCCCAAGAGGTATCACCATCCATAGCAAATTCAGAAATCATGTAGGGTAAAATACAGGTGGCCGAACAAACACCACCAATAAAGATTTTAGCAATGTTGTATTTATTCATAAGTTATACCCATGTCTTTCTATAAAATTGATTTTTTTAACTGTTTCACGAATTTCTTCATCTATAGCCTTTAATCTCGGATCTTCACTCATCGGAGCAATAACCCCTTCGCCAGTCGAAGTATTCATTGCTGAGTAAAGTAATTGAGCCTCAACCATGTTTCTTTGGCCAATTAATTCTCTATATTTTTTGTACGAATCGGCTCCGCATGTAAATACAACCTGAAGTATTTGTTGTATGCCGCCCTTAGTGTATTTATCATCCTTATCAACAACTTTTGAGATAGTTTTCCAATCATCGGCCCTAAGATCACAAATAGAATTTCCTTTCTGCGTGTAGCATCGTGGATGACTGTTATAGGCTACTTGCTTAAGCTGATCGCAGTTTGCAACATATGATGGAGATAGGAGTCTACCCACAAGATCCTCTTGCAAACACACCAACGTGGCATCTCGCCATTTAAGTCCCTCAGGGCTAAGATTTGACTCATTCAGTGAGTTAAATCGGTGGCAGTATTTTTCTCCGTAAGCCAAAGGGTAGCCGCTATCACCGCAATGGTACTTCTCCTCAAGACATTCGCGGTAAAATCCGCACTCGTTCGGTTTTGGTTTAAGGCACGAGGCGGGAACCGCCCCGGCTGTTGAAAGGAATGTGAGGAGCATTCCTAGGATTGATGATTGGATAAGTGTTGAAGTAGTTATTTTCATAATTTTCTCCGTTCACCTATGGACATTGGCAGATAGCAAAGAGAAACTTTAGAAAGTTGTGGATGAGTTGAAAAGCAGAAGATAGCGGCATA
>CAZFSX010000455.1:0-1905 GCA_964522115.1 uncultured Pseudobdellovibrionaceae bacterium
TGCCCTGATTTGGTCCTTTTGACAGCCAAGACTTTTCTGGTGGTAAAAATTGAACTAAATAGGGATTTCCTGTGCGGCGGTAATGATGGCGCGGGTCTATGGAAAATTGTGTTTCAATCAGTGAACGCAATTCTGGGTCTTTGGCTCGGCTTAAAAACTTTTCCAGCAAAATACGGCGGTCAATGGTGTAAAAAAACGATTCAATATCAACCTGCAAAGCCCAGACGGGTTTTTGCCCACCTTGACTGAGCCTTCGCACTTGTTTTTGAAAATCTAAAAGTGCGGCCAGCTGTCCTTTTCCACGGCGACAAGCAAATGATTTGGGGTGAAGTTTTGATGCCCAGATTTTTTCTAATGGTTCTACAATCAGGTGATGAACAATGCGATCACGAAAAGGCGCGGCCCAAATTTCCCTTGGCCTTGGATGAATCACAACAAAGCAACGAGTCTGTCCAGGTTTATAAGTTTTGCTCGTTAACTCGTGGTGAAGTTGTATCAAATTTTCACCAAGCCTTTGTCCAAACCTGATGTAATCAGAACTTTTCTTTTTACCTTTTACCGTTCGACGATAGGCCCGCATGACTGAAGTAAATTCCAAAGATCCACCCCTTATATAAAAAAGCAGAGGGGTGTATAAAAACTCCCCCTCTGAAGGTATCTCCCGCGCCTAGCGACCCACACACCGGACCGCATTTGTATTGTTCCGGTTGTTGTTGTTCACATTTCCATTGTCGGGGTTGAAATTCCACGAATTGTTGCGATTGTTAGATTACACCGACGAGGACCACTCCATGCATCCTTTTCCGAAACCATCGGCGAGGCTCTTATTTAAAGAGGAACACCGACTCGTAACTTTGAACTTGCCTGCTCCTGTCATTGATAGAAAAAAATCGACCAACGTCACAGAACAAACAAGAGGACTCCCGTGGGAGATCTGCACGCGCTCTGCTCATCCGTAAATGAACAAACTCTGATGCTGACCTTGGGCAAAGTTCTAACGTGGGCTTGCGGCCCTTGTCTATGAAAAGTATATTTTATTTATAACAAGTATTTTGCTTGATTTTTAGATTGTGGATTAAACTTCTGCGCCTTAATGTGGAGTCCGGTAATTTCACTTTTTCTTTGCATCGAGAAAATATTCTTACAATTGGCCGAATTGCAATATTTCATCTTTTTGTATTGTTAAAGCGTTCTACTTTATGTCAATGGCCGTTAATTTAGCTAGAGGAACATCAATAGTAATTGCAATTAAGGCAAGAGTTGTGATTTTGGGTTCAACGCGCCCACTTTCAATTTTACTCAATGCTCCACGAGAAAGCCCGGCCTCTAAGCAAACTCTATCTTGGCTATAAGCCTTTGATTTTCTGACCTTTGCTATGTTCGCCCCAAGGGCTTTTAAGAACTTATCTTTTTTAAAATCTTCAGCATCCATGCCTAGATTCTAAATGTGTCTAAGTCTTGCATGATGCCTGACAGGCAGGTATAATTAAAGCAGGCAATCTATAGGCAGGTTAAAACATGAAAATAGACATAGATACACGGGACAATGAGTTAGGGAAAATAGCTCTCTTGAGATTATCTTGTCTCTTACGCCATGAAAGAAAATTAAAATGTCGCTCCATTCGGACTTTAGCGAGAAAGTTAAAAATCAAGAAGAAGCAAATCAAAAAATGGGAAGCAGGAAAAGCAAGTCCTTCGGGTATCATCATGATGGCTATAGCTAAACATTATGGCAAGGCTGCGCTTGAACGACTTCATCAATTAGATTTTGAGCTTCAAATCCTGAAATACGAAAGAACTATCTCTAAAAGCCATTCTTCGTCTTACATAAAGTTACCTGCCGTGATTTGGGCCGAGAAGGAGCAGTTCAGACAGACTGCATAGATCTTTTAAAGAATAATTTGT
>CAZFSX010000456.1:0-1902 GCA_964522115.1 uncultured Pseudobdellovibrionaceae bacterium
AAGCTGATGGAAACGGAAAAGGCCTTGGACTGAGCATCAGTCAAGGCATTGCCGAAAATCATTCTGGAAAACTGTATTTGGATTCCAATTTTCCTCCCACTTGCTTTGTTTTAGAAATCCCCCTTCTGGAATCTGAAAAACAAACTCTTCCTGCAAAACCTTAACCTGATTGTATTTTGCTCTGCGTATTTTGAGAAAATCCAGCAAAATAACCCCAAATCCCTCAAGTCAAGTTGCATCAAGGATGTTCTTTCCCTTCATTTGCTTAGATGATCGGACCGATGGAAATACTGACCTCTGACCAAAATTCGAAGGACTGCTTACTGATGAATAAAGACCAAGTGCAGGTTTTGCTTTTTGAAAACTATGTGCCTGCTGGCTTTCCGTCTCCAGCTGAAACTTACACGGAAGGTCCTTTGAATTTGCATGATTACTTGGTGAAAAAACCTGCTGCTACTTTTTTTGTCAGAGTCACTGGGGATTCCATGGTGGGTGCAGGTATTTTTAAAGGGGATCTGTTGGTCGTCGATAAATCCTTAGAGCCTGCCCATCGATCCATTGTGATTGCGGCCGTGGACGGAGAGTTCACGGTCAAGAGACTGATCAAGCGGCAAGGACAAATTCTTTTGCAAGCTGAAAATCCGAATTACCCTGACCGCCTGATTCAAGAGGGCAATTCCTTTGAAATTTGGGGCGTCGTTTGTCACTGCATCCATGACTTAAGGAATACTTAGGTGAAGTCCACAGAAATCATTGCTTTGGTGGATTGCAATTCCTTTTACTGCTCGTGCGAACGTGCCTTTCGACCCGACCTTTGGGGGAAGCCTGTCGCCGTCCTTAGCAATGGCGATGGAGCCATCGTCAGTCGCACGGATGAAGTCAAAGAATTAGGAGTTGGTTTGATGAGCCAGCCCTATTTTCAAATCAAAGATCAATTTCAAAAATTGGGTGTCCATGTTTTTTCATCGAACTACCCTTTGTATGCAGATATGTCCAAGCGTGTGATGCAAACTCTTTCTGAATTTACACCTGATCTGGAAATCTACAGCATCGATGAGGCCTTTTTATCTTTGAAGGGATTTGAAAATCGAAATTTGCAAGACTACGCGACACAAATTAAAAAGACCGTTTATCAATACACAGGAATTCCTGTCAGCATCGGCATTGCTCCCACCAAAGTTCTTGCCAAGGCTGCCAACCACATTGCGAAGAAAAATAAAAAAGCCACGGCAGGTGTCTTTTCAATGATGGATGAAAATATTCGAAACTCTTCTTTAAAAAAAATGTCCACGAAAGATATTTGGGGTATTGGTTCCAGATCCCATCAAAAACTTCAAGAGCATCGTATCTTCACAGCTTTTGATCTGATGACGGCCAATCCTTATTTGATTCAAAAAAATTTATCCATTGTTGGAAGACGCATTCAAGAAGAGCTTCAAGGTATCAGCTGTCTTCAACTGCAACAGATTCAAGCCGCACAAAAGCAAATTATTTCCAGTCGATCCTTTGATCAATATGTGACAAGTTTGGAACGATTGCAGGAAAGCGTTGCCTTGCATATTTCTGAAGCTGCGATCAAACTTCGTCAGCAAAATTTAGCGGCGGGAAGTTTAACCGTGTTTATCCAGACGAACCCTCATTCCCGTGTGCACACCCAACAGTATTTTAATTCGGCCTCTGTTCAAATGCTGACTCGAACCTCTCACACGGGGAAGTTGATTCACTTCGCGATGCAAGCTTTGAATCAAATTTTTAAGAAGGACTATCACTACAAAAAAGCGGGAATCATGCTGAATGATCTTCAGCCAAAATCAGGGTCCCAAATGGATTTTTTTCAGCAATACGATACTTCTGCAGATGATCTTGAAATGCAAACCTTGGATCAGATCAATCGACAGCATG
>CAZFSX010000457.1:0-616 GCA_964522115.1 uncultured Pseudobdellovibrionaceae bacterium
CGTGACTGAGTTTTCGGCTTTGCCAAAAGCGAAGGATTTCGCTGTACAGAATTTGCCCTTTAAATTCTCCAAAAAAACGAAGGGGATCAGACTGCGAACTTTCTGATCTATTTTGTTTGGATGCAACAAGTTCGGTATAAGAAATCTTTGCAACGTAACTTGCAAGAGTGATCATTTGAGTTTCCGTCAAAGATGTGGGTTGAGAATCAAAAAAGCTACGAAGCTCAACTTGCCAGTCCTTCAAATCTGGAAAAATCGTCCAATTCTTTCGCCCTTCATAATTTTTTAAAGAATAGGCTACATCCATATCTGGAACAAGAATTTGATCTTGAATCAATTCCAAGGAGCGAGAGATAAAAATCTGATCGCATGATAAGTTGGAAGCAGCATTCATCTGAATCGATAGAAAGCTCAACGATACAAATACCCACAACTTCAAAGAGGACAACAAGTCATTCCTATATTTTTTAATGGCGAAGTTCATTTAAATCTCTTTGGTATTGAATGTTATTTTGAAAGTTTGGATTCGATCGAATGAACATAAAGTATGCATGAGCATATTTTTTTCGATCCGAGGGGTTATTAATTTCAGAAAGTATATCTAGAATAACTTTGA
>CAZFSX010000457.1:626-1896 GCA_964522115.1 uncultured Pseudobdellovibrionaceae bacterium
CTGGATTTGGGAAATAACTGGGGAAGCTGAATCAGAAAGGCTTGTGGGTTTTTCTTGTAATCCTCAAGCAAGCTCTCAACAATTTCGCGGCGATCATTAATATTTTTTTGGACACTTTGACGAATTCCCGAAGCTAGCTTTTGAAAACTAGCTCCTAATCCAGAATCTGGGAAAAATGTGTCGCTTGCTCTTCGCAGAAAGCTCATGTTTTTATGAAAATTCATCATCCCGCTATGCGGAGGGAATATTTTTAAATAGGGCTGAATTCTTCGATCTGAGGCAATTTGAAGTTCGCTTAGATAAGTGATCAGGGCTATTTCCAAGAGTTGGTGCGGTTCATTTTCTAATTTTGGTGCCAAGGCGGTTATTTCATTGGTGATGTAAGAGATCAATTCAGATTCTTCCATCTGAAAATACTGGGGCTTTGTAGGGACAACAGGTTTTGTCGCCATGATGTGCAAAAGGGTTCTTCTTGCTTGAATTTTTTCCATTGTCATATGCGTGTATTTAAAAAATTCTGGATCATTTTTTTTCATTAAAGTGGTTTCATCGAAGGCAAATTGTTGGAGATTGTCAGCCATAAAAAAGCGTACAAAAAATTTATCGATGGGTAAGTAAGAATCAAAATGTTCCATTAAAAGCTTTGTAAGAGCTAGTTTTCCTTCGTTCATTTCCGATTCACTTAAGTTCTGAAGCTTCCAAAAACGAAGAAGTTCTTTCCAATAGACAGAACTATTTCGAAGGCCAAAGTCTTTGATGGGCTGTCCTGCCCCCTTCACATTTCGAAGAAAAACAATCAAGTCTTCAAAAACAAACTTGGTTGCATACAAGCTCAAGGCTAGAACTTGTTGGTGATTTGTGCCTTGGGGAATCGTCTGAAAAAAATCTTGAATCTGTTTGGTCCAATCTGATTTGTAACTTGTTTCCGAGTCCCCTCTGGATGGGTAAGTTGTGCTGGCTCCAATTTTTTTAAAATTCTCAATAAGATAGGATGTTTCCATATCAGGCTGAAAATCAGTGATGGATTTGACAGCAAGCAGGGGTGGAATTCTTGAATCCTGAACGTTTGGAGATGTGGTTTGTTGCGCAGGAAAGAGGGCTTCACAGGTCAGTTGGGCAAATCCTGGGCAATAAAAAAGGATTCCAATGAGACCAATGAATCGGTAAATCAAAGAAAAAAGACGCACAGTTTCCTCCTGGAAATATCGTCAGTTTCTACTTGATCGAAGCGGTGCTTGTCCTATGGAAAAGGGCAAATTAGAAATAATTC
>CAZFSX010000458.1:0-1896 GCA_964522115.1 uncultured Pseudobdellovibrionaceae bacterium
GGCTCCATCACATTCAATTCCAACAAGAAAATTAGACTTTAGTGTTGGATGATGTATTGCCAGATCGATGTAGAACCCGCTAGTTCCAATTTCAGATGAAACTTCATATCCTTTTTCTTCAAGCCTTCTTTTAACATCCATTGAAAAACGACTACTTTTTCTAGATGTGATAACTCCAGACATTGGAAAAGTATCTAGTATTCCAGTAGCTACTTCGATTCGACCATTAGATACAGCTTCAGCGTATTTTAGGTATCTTCCAAAATAACATAGATCAGGATTTTTTGAAAAGGTATCCTCTCCAGTTGGTAGCTCAGATGGGCTGAATGAACAGAATACGTGCATCTTGTTTTTAGCTCGAGTAACCGCAACGTTCAATCTGCGTCCTCCTCCTTTCATTGAAAGCGGTCCAAATCCAAGTCTTAATTTTTTTCCTGCAGCGGGTGGTGCGTAACCAACAGATAAAAGAATAACATCTCTTTCATCTCCCTGAACGTTCTCGAGATTCTTAATAAAAAGCCCTGCGTCTGCATCACCGTGTTTAAACTGCATAGCTTTTTCAATAAGTTCTGAAACTTTGCTATCAGAGTTCATTTTCTTCTCAAGCGCCTCTTGAAGGGCGGAAGCTTGGCTCACGCCCATGGCAATAATTCCAAAAGATTGGTTCGGATTCGATTGCAGCTCTTTGATTAGCTTTTCTATTACGATTTCGGCTTCGGTAACATTTCCATCCTTAAAACTAAAATAGCCGTTATCAACGCGATGAAAATTAATAGCACCACTTGAAGTTAACGTCTGCGGATTCTGGGCAGCTATAAGGCGTCCACCGTAGAAGGCTCTGTTTGAGAATGCAATTAGCGCTTCAGACCTACTTCTGTAATGCCACTCAAGAAGCACCGAGGGATATACTTGTGAGGCAAGGTCGAGCACGCTAGGTGCGATATCTTCATCTTCCTCATCGTCGTCATCAGCAGATCCACCAGAGAAGAAAGCAGTTGGTGGCATCTGCTTGTCATCACCGACAACAATCATTGTGCTTGCTCTGTAAATCGATGGTATAGCATCCTCAACACGAACTTGAGAGGCTTCATCAAAGATAATCACATCGAATAAACCAGATTCAAGCGGCAAAATTTGACTGATGCTTAGTGGGCTCATCAGCCAACAAGCTTTTAATTGAAGCATAGTTTTCAATGCTCCTTTTTCCATAATTTCTCTTGGAGAAAGCACTTTTCGTTGCTTCGTCGATTCTTTAGCGAGAAGACCAAGGCCACTTTTGTCTGCGGAAGGAGAATTCCAACGCCTTGCAAAAGCTTGTGTTATTGCAAGGCGGGAATTGATTTGATGATTGTCGACAGATTTTAAGAACTCTTTGTATGCGAGATCCATTTTTTGGCGGTCAAAACTTCGCAAGCTTGGAAATGTCTGAATAGACTCATCAACCCAAAATTGTAGAACTGAACTCATGAGGTAAGTCGACCAGTTTCCTGGTAGAGTATAAAAGTGAGAAATGAACTTTTCGTGCAGTTGCTTTTCATCACTATGTGCTTCAGCTTTTTTTATCACCAACTCAGTCTCGTCAAATATCTGTAAATCATTGATTCGCTCAAGCAAGTTCGAAGTCCAACTTTCAACAGATTTGGAATCGTTCAACTGAGGAATGACTGTAAGATAAGAAGTAAAATGTGAAGTCTGGCTTTGAATCAAACTGGTGAGTTCTATAATTTTATTTTCTAATAGTGCCAATTCATTTATATGGCTAAGAGCTTCATATAGATTTGCTTTACTTGATAGAATCGAATCAAGTTTTTCCTTACGGACCAAATGTTCGATTTTGTTAATGAATAGTTTAAGTTCACCAAGTTCCTGAATTTGTGAATGTGCTAGTTTGGTAAG
>CAZFSX010000459.1:0-1893 GCA_964522115.1 uncultured Pseudobdellovibrionaceae bacterium
ATTTAAAAAATTTATTAGCTAAAAAACATGAAGAACTTTATAAAGAAAATTTGAAATCGTGTCAGGTCTTTTGGAACGGAGTTTCGAGACCTCTTCATTTTTATTCAAAAGAAAAAATCTCAAATGATTTAGATGCACAAGTAATTTTAGAAAGTGGAAAAGTTGAAAATATAATTTTAAAAATAGTATCAGAGCAAAAAACGGATTTTGGATTTCACTATAAGCTATCAGCAGATTTAAAATTAGAAGTTGGTTATCATCAACTGCAAATTAAATCAGAAACAAAGGCCAAAACCAGTCGAGTGAATAGCTCTTAAAAAAAAGAGCATCATTTAAATAAGTATGATTCAAATTAATCAATAATTATGAATGCGAGATCAAGGAGTCCAATAAATAAGATTATGGGAGGATCAATATGATAATGCGTGATCAGTTATAGAGGAGGGCGGATGAAATTCGAAGGATATGATGAAAATTATTGAGCTTTTAATATTATCTATTATCAAATTTTACAATCAATTAATTTAGTTTTTTTAATTTCATGAAATAAATACTTCATAGCGGTTCAGTATTTTCCCCTTTCCTCCTGAATAGATCACCACCGAGCTGCCTTTTGAGTAGATATCGTCCGATTTGTGCACTCTTATCTTATACGGTATCACAGTGTTCTTGACCAGCACTCCACCATTCACATCCAGAATCATGTACTGAGTGTTTATGTAAGCGTCCTTCGACCACAGCTCAAACATGATGAAGACTTTGTCCTTCAATCCCACTGCCTTGACTCTGCTCGCATTCTCCCCTTCCGCCAAGTTTGTCAGCCACATAATGCCTTGGTTCTTGAGGACTTCCCATGTGCCTCCGAAAGTGAAGAACCCTCCTGTTTCGTCTGCGCCTTTGGACAGGATGGGGTCCTTGAGGTTCTTGGACGTTTTGACAAAGCCGATGTTGCGAGAGCAGTTGTTATAGTTTCCGACTTTGGAGTTGTCAAGAGAGCCTGGTTGGTTTTCGCCAGCAAAAATGATGATGTTGCCACTTTCATGGTCGATTACGCCTGGAGCAGCCAACTCAGTGTATGTCCTGTTGTCATTTGACCACTTAAAGAATTTTTTTCCGTTTTTCGATATTTCTGGATACGCAGGATAAGTAACACCAGCTGGACTTTTGGCATCACCACCGTGCTAAGTTTTGAAGCTGTACACTTTTTTGAACTCAATCGAGTTCTGATCGAAGACCCAATGGTGAATCGCCCTGGGGTAGTTGTCTCCCAAATCGATGCCCATGAACCCACCAGCTTGCCTTGGAATTATGCTATGGCCAAAGGAGTGGCCAGATGTTTGACCGAAATTCTTAATTGACTTCAGCGTAGTGGCGTTGAAAATAGCTGCATAGCCTCCTTGATGGTTCAAGCCATCAGTGCTCATCGTCATTTTCCTTGAGATCATAAGTCCGATTGTATCGCCGTTGAGTTGAAGTTGGCCTGCGTCGAAATTGTAAACGTTCAAATTGTTTTTGTCGGTATTGACGACTTACCTTTTCTTTTCTGCTCCAGTGTAGTCACACTTTACTAACTCCATTTTTCTGGTTCCATTTTTTGATGAGGCGGCTCCAGATTATATTTGCCCGAAAACAAAGAAATCGTTGTTTCCGCAAGCACCTGTCAAGACTTGTCCAACAGCCTTGCTTTTTATTGGAATTGAAATGGTTTTTATTGCTTTTGCATCGATTTCTGTTAAATAAGCTATTTTTAATTACCTATCATTCCAAACCAAATACTCCTTTCCTTTGGCTGAAATATAAGAGAAGTCCCTATTGGGACTATAACAGTTGTAATGACTGTTAGGCCCATGAGAAAAGTCTTAGGGGACAGGTGGGTCAACAGGAAGAGGAAAT
>CAZFSX010000460.1:0-1890 GCA_964522115.1 uncultured Pseudobdellovibrionaceae bacterium
ATATCAAAGAGCCAAAAAAGAATTGTCTGAAGTCAGCGAACAATTCTCAATGCTCCTTTTGAACCAGGGAAGAATGCAGTTGAACGAAACAGCTTTGAAGTTTACGTCAGAGCAGCTTAATACCTTAGCGAAAAAGAAAGAAGACCTTGAGAAATATCTAAATGATTTGAATTATCATCCTCAAAACGCTGAAGCGATCAAGGAACAGGTTCTTTTCGTCGAAAATCAAATAAGGCTTCTCATGCAGGGTTGGGCTAAAGCGACTCCAGCAACCAAGAAACGGCTCTTAAGAAGGACCATAAAAGAGATTATTATCACCCGTAGCGAGATTCATATCTGCTTCTGGTTGAATGCTCATGAGTCAGATTTTGGACGTAACGAGGCCTCTGGAGCGTCACCAGAAGATGCTATAAATATCATTCCCCTGAGGAGAAAATCTGGTTCTCCCCAAACAACTGTATAAGGCAACGAGTCAAGAGGAGATGAGCATAGCCCCCTTATTCGATAAGATTTTTTTACCACAAAAAATTTTTAGAAAAAGGACGGACTATGCTCAATCCACATTTAAACTCATTTTTATTAGGCCACAACTTAAAATTAATTTCTATGAAAAGCAGGGCTTGTGGTCACGTCTGGGAGGTTAAAAAGATCACTACCCAGACTCAATGTATCCACTGTTTTTCTTCACAAATTATTAAAGCTGGTAAATGCACAACGACAGTGAAGGAAGAACCCATTCGTCATAACAATTTATGGTTAAAAATTCATAAGCATCGCTTGTATTGCAAAGCTTGTAAAAAAACTTTTACAGAATCTGTGGAAGGAGTTTTACATCGACGCAGAACCACCCAGCGCTTTCGTAAGTTCATTGCCCAAGCCTGTGGGAAGATGACGGATCTAACCACGGTCTGTCGCTATTACGGGGTCTCTAATGGTTTTGCCTATGAGGCTTACTATGAACAACAAGAAGTTAAACTTCGCGAACGCTTGCAACAACAATGGCCTGAAGTCTTGGGTATTGATGAGCACTTTTTTCGTCGAAAAAAAGGAGTGACTGAATTTGTGACGATGTTTACGGACTTAAAAAACAAGCGAGCCTTTGAAGTGGCACAAGGAAAAGATCATGATTCTTTAATCCAGCAAATCCAACACATCCCAGGACGCGAAAAAGTAAAAATCGTCGTTATCGATATGTCTGGATCTTATAAAAGTTTTATCAAAAAGTTTTTTCCCAATGCAAAAATTATTGCCGATAAATTTCACGTGTTAAGATTGTTTTCCCCTCATATTATGAAAGAGGGAGCTAGCATTCATGGTCATAGAAAGGAATTAAAGATCCGGCGAAAACTTTTATGTAATCGCACGAAATTAGATTATTTTCTTCGTTGTGAAATTGATCAATATTTAAAAAATCATTCGCACCTCAATGAGCTGTATCGTTGCAAAGAAATGCTCTACGAGTTTTATCGCATCAAAGGAGTAGCTAGAGCTGCAAAGGCTTTACATAAACTTTTACATCGATTTAAAAGTTCCCATAATGTAGCGGTACAAAAAGTAGGAGAAACTCTGAAACGATGGCGATTAGAAATCCTGGCTTATTTTGCTTTTGGATATACAAATGCATTTACGGAAAGAATGAACGGAACAGGAAAGCTTGTCCAGAGAAGGGCTTTCGGGTATAAGAGCTTTAAAAATTATCGATTAAGAGTGCTAAGTGCTTGTCTTACTAAGATTTTTTGAAGCTACCTGCAGTTAAATGAGAAGAACCGAAGAACCGAAAATCTCCTCAGGCTTCAGATCGTAATTTGTCGATTTTTAGTTCGGGAAAGATAAGATTTGGTAGGGAGTGAGGGACTTGAACCCCCGATCCGCCGGTTATGAGCCGGCTGC
>CAZFSX010000461.1:0-1880 GCA_964522115.1 uncultured Pseudobdellovibrionaceae bacterium
CGCCACTCGATGATTAAATCAGAATCAGGTGTCCAAGATTTGAAGGCATCTTCAGGATTCCTAAACGAAATCAATCCAGCATCCAACAAAAGGCCACCATTGCGGTACTCCGCCAGTCCTGTCAGTTGATCAACACCAGTGACTTCAAATCCAGCTTCCATGATGGGTTCAATTAACGAATACGTCATCCACTGCGATAATTTATGGATAGGAACTAATGCATCAACAGGTTTTGTCAGGGTTTGCTCGTTCCAGCCGTCGTACTTCCAAACATCACCCAGATTCACGCCATTGGCAATCAGTCGTCCTGGCCATATACATCCCAAGCCATCTAGCACAGCTCGTAAAACACCTGTGGCCGGTATTTGTTGACCATATTTTTCTGATAAGTAATCAATAATGCTTCCAGGACGCCCCATTGGGAAAATAGTTTTATTGTCCATGGCCTTTGATAAATTATTTAATAACTGCACACGACCTTCAACGCCTACTAAGGGATTTTCCTTTGTGACCTGAAAATATTTTTTTAGATCATCCACTTGAACTTTTCTAAGTCCCTGTTGGTCAGCTTGCCAAGTTTTACGATCCTCACTCATAATGCCCGAGCAAAACATATAATAACTAGCCACACCTAAGCCTTCAGATCGTTGAAAATATTTTTTCGAACTTTCTTCGAAATACTTCCATTCGGCTCCAGCTCCAGCATCTAACAATACTGAGGTGATAACGAGATCTAATTTGATGCGAGCTTTTTCTAACGCCGTTTCAGACTTAATATGTTGATCAAGCTGCGCGGATCGATCTATTTTTCCGGCGCGAAAGTGTCCCCATCGTGAATGAAAGGGGATATTTAAATCTGGATAGTTTTTGTGTATCACTTGTAAAACATAATCCACTGTGGGTTGAAATTTTTCAGAATGATACTGAAAAGACGTCTGGCCTGATTTGGCCAGTTGAAATATTTTTTCAGCGCGATCACGAATAGCCTTGGGGGATAAAATAAAATTAATTTCATCCGCTGTTAGATCCAGGTTTTGATTGGTATTATTTTTTTTCATCAATGTCTCGCCCTTTGACTTTTAATAACTCAGCTTTGGATTTTTTGCCTTCTTTAGAAAAATAACCAGCCGCTTTTTTCGCTTCCATTTCTACTTGCGCATCTTTAGGAATTAATTCATCGGGGATGGAAATACGATTGATGACTTCAATGCCGCTGTTGACGATGGCATCGTATTTCATATTGCTCATCGAATGCAGATTGTGTATTTTTTTAATACCAAAAAAATGCAAGCAGTCAGGCATGAATTCTTGAAATCTAGCGTCTTCCGTTCCTGCAACACATTCGGTTCGTTGAAAATAAGTAGCCGCTGTGTCGCCGCCAGCTTGTCGTTTTCTGGCGTTGTAGACTAAAAATTTAGTAACTTCACCCAAGGCACGACCTTCTTTACGATAGTACACAATAATTCCAACACCACCTCGCTGAGCGGTGCGAGCCGCATCTTCAATTCCATACATCAAATACGGACGACAGGTGCAAATGTCAGAGCCAAATACATCGGAGCCATTGCACTCATCGTGCACTCGACAAGTCAGTTCAATATTCGAGTTTGCTAGGTCTTTGGCGTCCCCAAAAATATAGGCGGTTGAACTTCCGATCGGTGGTAGCCAAACTTTTAAATCGGGACGAGTGATAAATTCAGGATACATACCGCCCGTTTCCTGAAATAATATTCGACGTAAATCTCCTTCATCGACTTTCAGTCGTTGAGCAATTCCTGGTAAGTACCAAAGGGGATCGATGGCGACTTTCGTCACGCGAACATCCATGTTGTCTTTAACTTTATGTCCATCTGGTTTTAAGCGACCGGCTTTGATCGCAT
>CAZFSX010000462.1:0-1880 GCA_964522115.1 uncultured Pseudobdellovibrionaceae bacterium
CTAACGGTATCGTCCTTAGTGACAAGTTCTAAGGCCCTTTTAGATCTTAAAAAGAAGTACTCAAGCCTGAACACAGATAAAGATAAATCATCAAATTTTTCTTTTAGGATTAACCAACAAATCCAGGCAGACATCAGTAAAAATCTTGAAGATTTAGATAAACTCTCCAAACAACCAAATCTTTCAAGCTCTGAGGTCGAGGAAATCAAAAGTAAAATTGCTGAATGGAAGCAATTTCAAAACTCTTACAACTAAACTTTTAGTTGCATTCACTGCAAAAACACGAAAAAATTAAATCTATGAATCCAGCCGATCTCCCCATAGACATGTCTACTTTTAATATAACGCCTTCAAGTATCATCTCGGGGATTTTATTTGGTATTATAGGTATGTGGCTCTATCGCCAGGGTAAATATCGTGAAAATAACCATCTTAAAATCATTGCCGTTGCCCTGATGGTATACCCCTATTTCACAACCGGCCCCCTAGCTGACTGGGGTGTGGGCATTGCCTTATGTGCAGCCGCTTATCATTATTGGTATGCTTAATTAACTTAACATTTACAAAGCCCAGCCGCTGAATTTTTTGATTTCTTCGGATAAGTCGACGCCTAGTTCGACGTGGCGGTATTTGGATTTTGAATCTTTAATCAGTTGAACTAGTTTGTTCATCAAATCATGTCCTGCTTTGTATAGCACCACATGTCCCATTAATGGCATTTCTAAATTTACCAGGTCGCCCAAAGCATCCAGACACTTGTGTCTTACGAACTCGTCAGTAAACCTTAAGCCTTCAGGATTTATGATTTTATGATCATCCAGCACGATAGCATTTTGCAAACTGCCCCCTTTGGCAAGACCACGGGCCTGCAAGGCCTCAACGTCTTTTAAAAAGCCAAAAGTTCTGGCTGGGGCAATTTCCCTGGCAAAGGAGGATTCATTAATATCGATATCAATTTTTTGTTTTCCAATTTGTGAGTGAGGGAAATCAATCGTCACCGTTAATCTTAGCCCGTGATAAGGAACAACATAAGCTTGCTTATCTCCTTCAGTCAAATAAATAGGTTCCGTGATATAACAATACTGGCGCGGCTGATCTTGTTCGATCACACCCGCTTTTTGAATGGCATCAGTAAAATACTTGGCACTACCATCGCAAATAGGAATCTCAGGACCATCCAGTTCAATAATTAAATTATCAATTCTTAATGCCGAAAGAGCAGCTAGGCAGTGTTCAATGGTGGCGACACTGAAGTGGGGACCACCAATCGAGGTTTGATAAGCCGTTGCTTGCACATTTTCACTTTTCACTTTTAAAAAAGGCATTCCCGGCAAATCCGCACGCACAAAATACACACCCGTGTTAGTAGGTGCTGGTTTGAACGTCAATGTGCATGGATCGCCAGAATGAATTCCTATTCCTTCGACAATGGCTTTTCTTTTAATCGTTTTTTGTAAAAACATATTTGTCTAAACTCCGAACAAACTTTTCTTTGCAAAGTCTGTTAAAACTCTTCCTCGTTGGGTTTTTTGAATCAAGCCTTCTTGAATCAAATAAGGCTCGTACACTTCTTCCAGGGTGTCTTTTTCTTCACTCAAAGCAGCAGACAAGGTTTCAATTCCCACAGGGCCATCATTATATTTTTCGTGAATCAAAGTTAAAATACGACGATCCATAAGATCCAAACCTAACTTATCAACACCCAGTTTATCTAAACCTTCATGGGCAATTTTTTCATTGATAGTTCCATCACCTAAAATATCTGCAAAGTCGCGTACGCGCTTCAACAGGCGATTCGCAATCCTTGGGGTGCCACGACTGCGACGGGCAATTTCGTGAGCGCCAGACTCATCAATGACGACGTTTAACAATTTAGCATT
>CAZFSX010000463.1:0-1875 GCA_964522115.1 uncultured Pseudobdellovibrionaceae bacterium
GTGCATCTTCTAGGAACTTCGGAATGGAGAAAAGAATTTCTGCTGCATCAGGTTTCTTTTTCTCAGATCAAAAATTTTCATCCAGATTCATCGCAATTGCGTCAGGGGTGGTGGATTGCTTACGGGTGCAATCCAGAAATTTTTCGCACACAGGAAGATCATCAGACTTTAGATCGACATTTTGATCAATTACCTGTGGTTTTAGTGACAGCCGATGGGCATGGGTCGTGGGTGAATTCCTGTGCTCGAAAAAAATTGCCTCAGTTATTTCAAAATAATCTGGAAGCAGGATTTGTGCATGAGACTGAAAAATTTAAGATGGATGATCTGTTGCCATCTTGGTCCACTTCGGAGCTTCAAAGTCATCTACAATGGGCCTTGGATTATTTTTACCAAGCAGGATTTGGTTATCTTCGGGATATGGGAACGGATGAAAACCAGTGGAATGCTTTGATCCATATTTTTGGTGCTTCGAAAAATAAAATGCATTTACTGACAAATTTTGCGATCAGGTCTTTGCAGGATTTTGAAAACAACAAAAGCTTCTATACATACGTTCAGAAAGAATCCCACTTGATTTCCAAGGGGCAGTTGGAATTTTCTGGTATTAAGATTTTTTGTGATGGAAGTTTGGGATCCAGAACATCCTGGATCTCTGAAAACTATTTAGACCTGGACCACTGTGGATCTTTAATTTTACCCCAAAAAGAATTAGTTGAAATGATGGAAGTCATTCTTCGAAGTGGATTTCCCCTATCCTTGCATTCCATCGGAGATGCATGCAGTGATTTTTTAGTGGATCGATTATTAGAGATTCAAAAAAGATTTTTCGAAAATAAAAAAATGCCATGGATTCATTTTGAGCATGCACAGATTGTTCAAAGGAAAACCTTGTTGAAAATGCAATCATTACCCATTCAAATTCATATGCAACCCAGCCATTGGTTGTCCGACAAAAAATTTCTTTTCCAGTGTTTGCCACAAAAACTTTGGTCCGATCTTTTTCCGTGGGCCCGAATGGAAGAACTTCATTTAAAATTTGATTTCGGCAGCGACAGTCCCATCGAATCACCCAGTTTGGAAAGAACAAGATCAGCCATCGAAGATCTACAAAAAATTGGAATTCCCTCACCCCAGACATCCATCGAAAACCTGCACAGTTATTTTTAATGGAAAAATGGGAAAATGTTGAAAATTGTGAAGAAGTCTAAGCACGTGAAGATCAGATTCAAATCTTCAAAATCAATGTGCGCCAAATCTTAGGGTATAACCAAATTCGTAGTCGTCTTTGAAGTACAAAAATGCCGCAAAAGTTAGAGTGCTGACTGTCCATGCTAGAACTTTATTGTCAGATAAATAGTCCTTCCATGTTTTTTGCCGAAGAACAATGGTCGGTGAATTTCTAAGCGATTCTGCCAGCATTTGTTCATGTTCCTTTTTCAATATGGCCTGCACATCGGGATAAATATCTGCACTTTGAAGTTTATCTTGAAAGAAGGACAATCGTTCAGGATCCTTTCCCGCCCATCGATAGACTTCGGATTTGATCCATTCTTTTTCTTTGGGAAATTGAGGAGCTAATTGAATCAGTCGCATCAATCGCAGATTGCGAGTTTCTGGTGTCGTTTCTAAGTTGAGCAGCTCTTGGTACTTCGAATCTTGCTGAAGGCTTTCGACAGACAATGCGCCGGCGTTTGATTCCGATGTCAAAAGGGCAAAAAGGACAGCGCAAAGAACGGATTGAATTTGATGGATAATGACTAGGGTCTTCATTCTTGAACCTCGATATGGTAAGTGCGTGGTTTTTTCTGGACTGTGATTTGATAAGTCTTTTTTAGTTTATGATTTTGAATCACAGCAAATAAGGGACTGGCG
>CAZFSX010000464.1:0-1866 GCA_964522115.1 uncultured Pseudobdellovibrionaceae bacterium
TTGAAGATCAGGATTTTACGGAACGGATTCGCACCTTAAATCAAAAGGGTTATCATGTTCTTGTTTCACAATTGTATTTATTCTTTGAACTTAAGCAGTATTTGCGCCAATACACACAAAAACCCTTGGCTATGCTGACAAATGCATCCCACCTTTCAACTCTATTTAAAAATGAAACTTACAAATCATTAGAAGGTGGAGTATTAGAAGGTCTTGGAAAATTATTTGATCCGATGACTCGATTGTATATTTATCCACATAAGACGGAAACAATGTGCACAACTGCTAAGACTTTTTCTCCAGGAAAAGAACATCAGTTGATCTATGACTACAGTCTGCAACATTCATGGATTAAAGATATGGCTGGATGTGATGATGTTCAAATTCAAGATGAAAGCGTCTAGACCTTTGTCATTCTGATCCTTCTTTTTTTCATTTCTCATTTTGATCTTCCGAAAGAAGTTCGGCACTGTCGAACTTTCTGACAAACTATTTTTATTTCTTCACTGTCTCAAAAAATGATCTTCAATCATTTCAACAACTTAAATATCTGCTTCAAAAAAAATTCACTTTTTCTTCAAGTAATTATTAAGACTTAGCAAGAATTTCCGAAGAGTCCTATGCATACCTTAGACTAGTCTTATCGCGCAGTGTTCTGGACGTAAAGACAGGAGAAAGAAAATGAAACAGGTTACAAACCACATGAAAAAGATTCTGACCTTAAGTATGATGGTAGGTCTTGCAGCTTGTGATAAAAAAGTGAATGGAAATTTCGCCCTCCTGCCTGAAGAAGAGTCCTTCAAACAAAGTGTCGATTATAGTCCTCGTAAAATCGATATTCTATGGGTGATCGACAATTCAGGATCTATGGAAACAAGTCAAACTAATGTGATCAATAACTTCCAAAGTTTTATTCAGAAATTTCAAACCTTGAATTATGACTTTCAAATGGGTGTAACTACCACAGATGCTTATCGTTTTACGACAACCAACCAAGCTAACTATGCATTGCTTCGAGATGGTCGTTACCAATGGATGGATACTATTCCAGGTCCTGGTGCTAATTATCAATATGTCAGTGCTGGTTCTACATATATGTCTGGTATTCGAGTTATGAAAAAAGATACTGCCAACCTAAGCAATGTCTTTTTGAAAAATATTTCACAAGGAATTGATGGGAGTGGTGATGAACGCCCCTTTGATAGTATGAAAGTCACTCTGTCACATTCAGGAAACGCAGGTTTTATTCGACCAGGAGCTTATCTTGCTGTGATTATGGTTGGAGACGAAGATGATTCAACTTCTTTTATGAATGAATCAGACAAGCCATTAGTCAGCTCTTTCGTTACTTACTTAGACACACTTAAAGGGTCAGGCAATTATTCTGTTTCTGGAATTTTCATCCAAGATACAGCTTGTTTAAATACGCTGAATGCAACTTACTCAGGAAGATCGATAGGAGTTCGATACGATCAACTTGTGACGGCAACTGGAGGAACAAAAACAAGTTTGTGTGATGATTTTGGAACATCCTTAAGTTTACTTTCTGATATGGTCCTTCAAGCCACAAACAAATTCCCACTGGATCGACTTCCAATTGTGGACACCATTGTTGTGAAAGTTGATGGATCCATTATTCCTCAAAATGCATCAACAGGTTGGACATATGATGCTGCTGCAAATTCTGTGAACTTTGCCGGAAGCTTTATTCCCGCTCAAAATGCAAGCATCAATATCAACTATGACCCGGTAAGTTTTAAATAAGAAGGGAACAACGTCATGAGCAGCAACGCATTGAACGACATTCAAATCCACGACGAGTGGTATATCCTCAAAGGCGAAACAAAGTATGGTCCCTTCACCTAT
>CAZFSX010000465.1:0-1863 GCA_964522115.1 uncultured Pseudobdellovibrionaceae bacterium
CGGCATAACCTAGATGTCTTTGTGCAATAGTTTTTAAAGCCCAAGGTTCTCTTTTGTTTAAAGCTTCATCATAAAGCACTTGGGCGATTTTGCCTTTTGATTGCGAGCGCCATTCTGACATTTTCTCCGCAAAACGTCTTTCTAGAGTATCTTGTGAACAGCCAACACAATGAGCTATTACTTCATTAGATAAGTGAAGCTTTGTTAAGTTTTCCAAAAGCTTTTCATCGATTTCTTTTAGCTTTCTGCCTAACTTAGCCACTGATTAACTCCGCTTTTTTTCCAGTGAATTTTTCCCAACGAGCTATTATTGTATCAATAAATTTAGGATCAAGTTCCATTCCTAAGAATACTCGCTCTGTTTTTTCAGCTGCGATTAAACCAGAACCAGAACCAGAAAAAGGATCATAAACAATATCACCCTTTTTTGAATTGTTTTCGTAAGGTATTTCATAAATTTTAACTGGTTTTTGTGTTGGATGGTTGGTTTTGTCTTTTTCAAAAGCAACGTTTTGAATATCCCATACTGTCTTTTGAGTTCTGTCGCCATTCCAGTGTGATTCGTCTTTTACTGCATACCAACAAGGCTCATGCTTCCAATGATAGTCCGATCTAGACAGAGCGTGAACGCTTTTATTCCATATAATTTGTTGTTTTATTTTAAAACCAGATTTTTTTAGGCCATCCATTACAACGTCTGTGAAAGCTGACGCGTGCCAAACATAAGCAACATCTGCTTGTGAAAGGTTATAGGCATCAAACCAATCAGCTTGATCATCATTTTTAAGACTTGAAGTTTCTTCCCTTTTTGTTTTTTTAACGCCTTTAGCTTCAGCTCGCCATCCAGCTTCGTATTCCACTCCATAGGGTGGATCTGTAACCATTAAAACTGGCTTTTTGCCGTCAAATAATTTTGCAACGTCATTTTCATCCGTACTAGATCCACACATCAATCGGTGCACTCCGAGTTTATAAATCTGACCTAACTTAGCTTGTGGCTCTACTTCTTCAGGAATTTCATCAGCGTCTTTGTCTTCATACTTATCAGCTACGTCAATAGTAAAATCCTGAATACCTAACATATTAATATCAAAGTCAGGACCAAGATCACCGATGTCTGAGTTAATGCCCGACAGATCTAATTCAGACCAATCAGCTAAAGCATTGTCTGCGGTCAAGAATGCGTACTCTTGCTCAATTGAATCAAAGTCTTGAAATATAACAGGAAGCTCTTTAATTCCGTGGCGCTTAGCTGCCAAAAGCCTTCCATTGCCACTAACAACTTCGCCTGTTAAGTTAGAAACAATCAAAGGGACACGAAATCCTTGATAATCATAGTGCTTTGACAACATTTCAATTTGATCTTGTCCGTGTTTATTTTTGTTTTTTTTACTTGGCTTAAGGTCTTTGACCGCAACCATTTTTATTTCGCTAGCTCTTATTTTTACGCTCATTAGATTCTCCGTGTTTTCGCAATTTCTTTGTTTTTAATAACTAACTCTGGTGTGCTTATGTGTTTCCACGCTCTTCCAGTTGCAATCACTGTCACATTTTTTATTTTAAATTTTTTTGCTATTTCTTTTGGATGAACGCCATTCGAATACATTTTTCTTATTTGCAGGACGTCAAACTCTGAAATTTTCGCCATAGCGTTTTTTGAGCCTTTTCCTGATGTGCCGTGAAGTATTTTGTGGCTTGAATTTTCTTTTGGAGTAACCCAAGCTAAGTTTGAAATGTGATTGTTTTTAGGATTGCCGTCTAAGTGAGCTGCTTGCATCCCGACTGGTTGCGGGCCAAAGAACTCTTCCAATACTAGTCTGTGGACGTAATAGTCTTTATCCTTTATTCCAAAGCGAAGATATT
>CAZFSX010000466.1:0-1863 GCA_964522115.1 uncultured Pseudobdellovibrionaceae bacterium
CTAAATAATATAATGTGATTAAGAGTGATAAAATAACTGTAAAAAGCCACAATTGATTTGTCAGCAAGGATGCTGGAATCACAAAGTTGTCATTCATCAGATTATCCAAGTAACTAGCCAAAAGAAGGCTGTCAGGATATGTGAGGGAGTCCGTATCTTTTTCAGGATTAGGATCCCAAAAAATAGGATCAGTACTTTGGTAATTATATAAGTTATGTATCGCTAGAAGGACAATTTTATCCTTTAAGCTTTGTAAGTCAACGTTCTGTTCTTGGTTAAACCATTTGGAGTGAATATTCGCTAGTCGAAGTAAACATTGAGTTGTATCCCAATAGCTGTAGCATCCTGAGTACTTTTTTGGTTCAAAATCAATTTCAAATGTCGAAGATAGATATTTAAATGCTTCATTCATTGTATATTTTGGTTTTAAATAGGCTAAAAGAACGCGTCTAACGGCAAGATCATAGGGAGGGTAACCTCGATCTGTGAAAAATCTAAATTCAATATTTTTTGAATGATCTAATAAGAGATGATGATCTTTGAATTCATATTTACCACTTCGCAATGAGCTAGTTATAGTACGAGTATACAAATACAAATCAGGATATTGATTTAACAACTGAGCAAATTTTTTTTCCGAATCAGAATTTATTTCCACTTCCTTGGGACTCAGCATGACAAGCAGCTTTTTAGGTTTAGCTTCTAAAATTCTTTTTATTTTCTTTTCTACGAAAAGATATGGAAATTTATAGTCATCTTTTTTGTCCTGGGTAGGCACCATATCTTGTATGTCCAAATTGACAATTTGAATGGGTGAATCTTTCGGATTCAGAGGAAATAAATTTTGCTTAAAATCCAGCATCAGCATTTCAGCTCGATCAAAATTCAAATATGAAAAGATCAAACTTAAAATAAGACTCAGCATCGCTAGGATGAAGAAAGGAAGGGTTCTTTTGAGAAAACTTTTTAAATTAAACATTCCTTCACTTACCTTAGAAACACCATAAACTCATCAGAATTATGCGGCTTCCAGTGAAAGCATCATCTGAAGTTTTTCTGGCATCAATGTCGCGATATAAAGAATTTCTGGATCTAGAACATAGGCGATTTGATCATCGCCCAAAATAGTTGTTCCTAGAACGTAGGCTTCTTTCATTACGGCAGGGGGCAGAGCTTGTGTCACCGCTTCGGACTGTTGATGAACTTGATCGACAACCATGGCAAAATTATGATGACCAGCTTTGATTGTCAGAATCATATTTTGTTCTGCAAATTCTTTTGATAAGGATGTGTGGGCTCCCATGCTTTGAGAAAAACCAATCAATGGAATATTCCCATCAGCTGTGACAAGAAGCATTTGCCCATGCAAATCCACAAAATGGCCTTCACGCCCCTTCATGATTTGTCGAACCGAATCAATCGGTACAGCCAGCATCATGGAATCACTTTGAACAATTAAGCTCTTCTCCACCGACACAGTTTGCAAGAATGGAATGCGAATCTTAAAAATACTTCCTTTATTGGAAGTGGACTCAATGCGAACATATCCATCTAATTGTTGGACCATATTTAAAGCCGCATCCATTCCAACACCACGGCCACTGACATCAGTGACCTGATCAGCGGTTGAAAAGCCTGGCAGGAAAATAATATCGGCAATCTGAATATCATTCATATTTTCTGCTTGGAGTTCTGTAATAAGCTTTTTTTCGATAGCCTTTTCCTTGATTTTGCGAAGATTCAATCCACGTCCATCATCACTGACCCAGACTTCAATGGCGCCCTTATCTTCTTTAAATTCAATTTTAACAGATCCAAATTCTGATTTTCCTACTTTGATTCGCTCTTCTGGGATTTCGATTC
>CAZFSX010000467.1:0-550 GCA_964522115.1 uncultured Pseudobdellovibrionaceae bacterium
AGGGAAAGATGGATGGATATATTAGTCATGAGATTAAAGGTGAGCATGGATTTGGCTATGACCCGGTGTTTGTACCCAACGAGTTCATTGGGGAAAATGCTAAGAGCTTTGCTGAAGACCCAGATTTCAAAGCTAAAAATTCACACAGAGCGAAAGCGTGTCGATTGATGGAAAAATTTTTTCAGGAAAGAGTCTAAAAGAAATTGCCAATACGGAGAATTTACACTAATTTCACTATTCTTAAGCAGAAAACATGGTTTTTCGGGGCGTAGCGCAGTCTGGTAGCGTATCTGGTTTGGGACCAGGTGGTCGCTGGTTCGAATCCAGTCGCCCCGACCATTTTCCGTTTTTTAAAATTTCCCCCTTCTGGGGAAGCAAATTCCAAGGTTTTCTCCTCTTAAAATCGATAAAGTTCTCTTTTAAAATAATGTTCGATGCAAGAATTTCAACTAGCTTTCGTTTTTGTATCCCTGTGCCATTAACAAATTGAAAACTAAGGCTTTTTGCCTGTTCGATGCACTCTTTTAAGATAGAAAGAGTGGGCGGTTCC
>CAZFSX010000467.1:560-1841 GCA_964522115.1 uncultured Pseudobdellovibrionaceae bacterium
ATCTACTCTCATCCTCCATCCATTTCCTATACTTCTCTTTCCAGGTTTTCTCTGGAATCACCCCATTTATTTTGTCCTCATACGACTGTGAAATAAGACGCTGGACTTCGGCCTTTTTGGCGTAAAGTTTGGCGGCCTCTCTTTCTTTATCACCGATTAAGTTTTCCTCATACTCTTGGTACTCTCTAACAATTTCCCTTACCTCTTCATCGCTATAGTTAAAACCGCTAAAAATAGGGAGTAGAAGCTTTTCAACATCGGCCTGAGTAAGATCGCGACGAAGGCCTTTAGGTTTTAAATATGCGGTAGTTCTTTGCGAACAACCTGTGACAGAGCGGCTGTTACCGCAACTGTAATAGTAGTGGTAGGTGTAACCTTTCTTCTTGGTCATTTTCCTTTTTACTTCAGCACAGATTGCTCCTCCACACTGGCGTTCTGTTGGTGTTCCATCAAAATCTAAAATGTGGCCTCCGCATTTGATGAGGCCTGAAAAAACAAATTTTTCATCAGACCAGCGCTTTTTATAAGTTCCTTTTCCCGAAAGCACATCTTGAACTTTTTTCCAGAGATGATAGTCAATGAGCTTCGGGTGATATTCTGGATGGCCTTTAAAAAGTGATTTCGAATAATAATATTCACCGATGTAAAAAGGGTTCTGAAGAACTTGATGAACATAGGCCCGAGAAGGGGTTCTTATTTCGGGATAGCGCTCTTTCAATTGTTGCAATTCTTGCGTGAGCATTGTGATCGAGTAAGTGCCAGTTGCATATGATTCAAACATCTTTACTACATACGGGCCAATGATGGGATCAATTTCAAAAATGCTAAGATTATTTTTTTTAACATTACGATAACCGATAGGCGCTTTCCCTGGAAAAAGACCAATTTCTACACGTTTCAAAGTGCCGTCCATGACGTTTTTGGTGTGTTCGCGGATGAAATTTTCATTGTAGTTATTAAAAATATCCCACATGAGCCACGCCTCTTGTGGGGACTTACAATTAAGGCGGAGATTGTCACGGACACAATGAAGAGTGACTTCATAATCTTTGATAAGATCTTCAAGTTCGCGGGCCGATTTTCGATTTCGATTAGAGCGTGATTGATGTGAAAAAATTAGGTGTTTGATTGGAACGCCTGACTGATGGCTTTTTTTTACAAAATCTAGCATACTAATAAAATGTTTTCTCTTGTCATGTTTACTTGCTGTCTCTGCCACATCCCAAGATTTTACAATTCGCAGACGCTCTTTTTCAGAATACTCTTCAATCCTTTCAATTT
>CAZFSX010000468.1:0-1830 GCA_964522115.1 uncultured Pseudobdellovibrionaceae bacterium
TACTTTCGATCTGTGCCGAGAAAGATATAAATTTCATCAAATTCGTTTGACTGAAAATCTTCCGTCAGAAAGCGTTTATCTTTCTGGACGTCGCAGTCAGCTTCAACAGGTACTGATCAATTTATTAAATAACTCCTTTGATGCTATTTTGACTCTTGATGATCGATGGATTGATATCACTGTCACCGCAGTGGGTGATCAAATGCAAATGATGATCACTGATTCTGGTCCCGGCATCCCAGAAGATGTTGCTAAAAAACTTATGCAACCCTTTTTCACGACCAAAGAAATTGGAAAAGGGGCGGGACTTGGCCTGAGTACATCGGTTGGGATCTTGAAGTCCCATCAAGGGGATATTTACTACGACCCTCACTGTAAAAATACCCGATTTATTCTGCAGCTTCCGATTTCAAAATCGGATCAGAATCCTCAAGCTGCGTAGAGCAGAAAACACCCCTCTTTTCATGCGGGACTTGCTTTTTGAAGCAGATGTGCGTATCCCTCTGCCTGGTACTTAACTTGCAAGATAAATGACAAAGGTTAAGTCCATCACCAAGGATGCACGGAATGAGATCTCAATTCAAATTAAAGGCTTTCGCCAAGGTAGTACTGCCCATGATTTTGGCAGTGGTGACATTTTTTGCCTCTTTCGCCAGATCTCAGAGCTTAATCCCTGCTGAACACCGATGGAAACAGTCCCTTCGACAAAGTCAAAATACCTGCGATTCTCTTTTTACAAACTCCAAAATGAATCCTGTCAGAATTCGGTCTGCACTTGAAGCCTATCATTCCGTACAAAATCTGCAGATGCAAAAAAAGCCTGTGACTGAAGCACAGGAATCTAGTTTTTCAGTCTTCCATTATCAATATGGTTTTTCACACTTTGAAATCATTGAACTGCAAAAAGGCAGTCAGTACCCCATCAGCAAAGTTCTGCTGGATGAACCAGTGCTGACCTTTGCAATTTCAAAAGATGAAAATTCTCTTTACTTACTCAGACAAAGGCTGGGGGAATTTTTTGTGGATATTTATCATAGACATTCCTTTGGAACGGGCACGAATATCCGTCCTTTAAATTGGTGGACTTCTAAAAACCAAAGGATCACTTTCAATCCTCGATACGGATCTCCTGTTAAAATTGTGGCGCACGATGATTCCCATCTGCTGGTTGTCACGGATTTAGATTTTACTTTAAAAATTTCCATTGCCGATGGAAAAATGAAAGATGTTCATTTTCAAAAGTAAGAGTGGAAGTGTTCAATCCATCGACAATTTTATTCATTATTTTCATTTTTCATTTCATTCTAAACTGAATTTTCCCAAGAAACCCAGACCTTCGTCTTGTGTTTTTTCCAATCTGAATTTGTTTTTCACATTTTGATGCGACAAACTTTTTTTCTTTTCTTGAAGACAATTTAGACAAACACCAAAGCTTCGACAATATTTTGAACTTTCAGACTCTTGTCTCGAATTGAATTTGTCAGCAGAATACCAGAGCTTAACAAGGCGTTTTGAAATTCTTCACCTTCAATAGGACCTTGGCATAGTTTTAGCACTTTTAATCTTTTGAAAATAACCACCATGATTTTTAGGAAGATACACCCATCGAGGATGATGTTGGAGGCTCTATGAAGAAGAATATTCTGATCTATTTACTTTTGGTCATTGCCGCTCTTGGAATGAGTGCCTGTGCAAAAGTTCAATTTCAATTGATTGATTCCTCACAAGAAGCCGACACCTTCGGAATCCCTCAAGCTCCCGATAATTTTGATAGCCCAGCACCAGCACCAGCACCAGCACCAGCACCAGCACCAGCACCAGCACCAGCAC
>CAZFSX010000469.1:0-1018 GCA_964522115.1 uncultured Pseudobdellovibrionaceae bacterium
TTTCTTTTTGTTGAGCCTCTTCTTGGACCTAGTCTGCGATCAGTTTCATTGCATGGGGGTATAAGAGTGGTTCGCCACCCATGAAGGTTATTTGGAACTGATCATGGGGCTGAAGTTTTTGTAGCATTCGAGCAAGTTGAGGCAGGACTCTTTCTACGGAAATTTTCTTAATGGCTTCACCATAGGTTCCATCTCCGCCAGCAGCACAATAGGCGCAATGGAGGTTACAAATCTGTGTCACATTGATGTTTAAGTGACGAATGACCGAGGACCTTTTAGCAGCCAGACTTGCTGAAGAAGATGTCGATTCTAGATTCCATTCTCGAAGCTCTTGTGCGGCAGCAGTGTCTGATGATCCTCCATTGAGACTCAGAAAAGCTTCAGGACTGATTTCAGCAACGTCCAGAGTCGAAGCGTGAAAACCGATGAAGTTATCACCCAACTTGATTCCTAAAATGTTGCCCTGATTCGCTAGGAGCATTTTGCACCACCTGTTTTAAGGTATCGGTAATGCAAAAAATTGGCCAAAATTCGCGAAAAGGCATGGTAAAAATAAACCTAGTAAATTCAGTAGATTGCCAACTTATGCTGCATTTTTGTAGTGGGGCAAAATGACACCAGTTCCTTGATGGAAGGGGGGGGTATCTGAATTTTTTTCCCTGGTTTGTGCTTCTTTGCTGTGCCCATGGATCAGATCCTGCAGTGTATTGACAATTTGAGACATGGTCAGGCTTTGAGCATTCAGTTCTTCGGATGTTGCGGCAGCCTCTTCTGAGTTTGCGGCATTTTGCTGGGTGCTATTGTCCAATTGGTTTACAGCCGAAGTGATTTGATTGATGCCCACGGATTGCTGTTCACTGGCGACTGCGATCTCTTGAATTAAAGTCGTTACCTTTGCGGTGCTTCGTACGATTTCATTCAGTGTTTCACTTGTTTCTCTTGCAAGCTTGGCTCCTTCAAGAGTGCGTTCTGCGCTGGCTTCGATCTCGAGGCGTGCGTGGCCGACGCGACGCTTCTG
>CAZFSX010000469.1:1028-1829 GCA_964522115.1 uncultured Pseudobdellovibrionaceae bacterium
ATCTTTCGCCGCGACAGAACTTCTTTGAGCTAAGGCGCGAACAGCTTCAGCAACAACATTGAAGCCCTTTCCATGATCTCCAGCTCGGGCAGCTTCAACGGCAGCATTCAGGGCAAGCAAGTTTGTTTGGAAAGCAATTTCATCGATAATATTGATAATGTCCTGAGCTTTTTGTGATTCCTCGTTGATTTTGTGGATTGCAGATAGCATGGCAGTCATTTTAACTTCACCATCGTTGGCATGGAATTGTCCCATCTCGGCGATTTGCTTGGCTTGAGCTGCGCTTTCTGCGTTTTTTTGGACTTGGCTACTGATCTCTTCAAGGCTTGCCACGGTTTCCTCTAAAGATGCAGCGGCATCCGATGAGGCCATAGAAATACTTTGACTGGCATTAGAAAGTTCAGAAGAGGCAAGACTGACTTGATGGCTTGAATCTGAAATTTCTTTTGAAACATGAGACAATTGATAAAAAAGTTTGTTGGACATCCAAAGTCCAATCATTAGAAAGATTAAAATCAAAATAGCAAAAACTGTTAAGGAAAGAATGCGTGATTCATAAACCAGAGTTTTTGCCTCTTCCCCTGTTTTTTTATTTAACTCTTGAGCTGACTGATCAATATCCGCAAAAGTAGTTAGCAATTGATTCGCTTCACCGCCTAATTTTTTTAATTCGATAATGTTGGCAGGTCGTTGATTTATATTTTTGGACTGAACCAACAATTCTTGCATACGAAGTTTTAGAGGGGTCCATGCAACAAGAATTCTATCTAGGCGTTCTTTGTTTTTTGCGACCAAGTTTAA
>CAZFSX010000470.1:0-1827 GCA_964522115.1 uncultured Pseudobdellovibrionaceae bacterium
AAAGCCTTTTTCTCCGAGCAGGTTGACCATTACACTGGGTTTGGTGATATTGGTGGAGCCAAGAGGTAAACCGAGAATAGCCCGCAAGTGTTGTTCGTATTGAGATGTAATATTGCCTTCTATGGTTTGATGGCCACTGTTGTGTGGTCGTGGAGCGATTTCGTTGACAAGAATTTCTCCGCTTTTGGTCAGAAACAATTCTACGGCCAGCAATCCTACAAGTTGTATGGATCGCGCAACTTCCATAGCGATTGACTCCGCTTTTTGTGCGTGTTGAGGAGAAATGGAAGCAGGAGAAAAAAGATATTCAACGAGATTTGCTTCCGGGTTAAATTCCATTTCAACAACCGGAAAAGCTTTGCATTCACCTTGCGCATTCCTGGCGACAAGCACAGAAATTTCTTTTTCGAAGTCGATTAATTTTTCAAGGATACTTGGCGCGTCAAAACCTTTCATGATCTCTCCGCTATTCTCGAGCTTCACGACGCCTTTTCCGTCATATCCTCCTTTTCTCAATTTCTGGATAAAAGGGAATTGTGATGAATATTTCGCGATGTGCTCAATGGAATCGAGGAGATGAAATTCAGCTGTCGGGATTCCATGAGTACGGTAAAAAATCTTTTGAAGTCCTTTGTCCTGTACCAACCGGATTACCCTGGATTGTGGATAAACAACAATTCCTTCTTTTTCGAGTTGCTCCAGGGCTTCCACATTCACATGTTCGATTTCGATGGTCAGCAGGTCAACAGTTCGTCCGAAAGCAAGAACAGTATCATAATCCTGGAAAGAGCCGCAAACAAATTCATCAGCCAGATAGCGGCAAGGAGCCTCAGGATCAGGGTCCAATACCACATTAGTGACATTAAAATCTGTCGCTTTCTGGATGAGCATACGACCCAGTTGTCCGCCTCCAAGTATGCCAAAACGCAATGTATCGTAGAATGCTTTACTCATAATTTCGGCGCAAAATACTCATTCCTCGCCACCTGCTAAAACCTTAAAAATCCATGAATTTCAATTGACTCCTCCCATATTAATCTTACTTTTGCGGCTGGTTCCTCAATTTATGCAAAAAATCACCATAAAAGACAAGAATTTCACGGTCAACATTCCTTCCGACACAATCCAGAAGAGAATTGAAGAGCTGGCCAAACAAATGAATTCTGATTACAAGGACAAAGTCCCGGTGTTTGTTTGCGTATTAAGTGGTGCATTTCTCTTTGCAGCGGATTTATTCAAACGGCTGACGATTGATTGTGAAGTCAGTTTTATTCGCGTTTCATCTTATTCAGGAACCCAATCTACAGGAACTGTAAAAAGTGTTGTCGGCATATCAACGGATTTAAAAAATCGTCATGTTGTTGTGCTTGAAGATATCGTAGACACGGGTGATACCGCAGTTTATTTATTCGAAGAATTAAAAAAACATTCTCCGGCTGATGTGCGGTTCGCGAGTTTATTATTAAAGCCCAAAGCATTGAAGCACGATGTAAAAGTTGATTATTGTGGCTTTGAAGTACCGAATGATTTCCTTGTAGGGTATGGATTGGATTACGATGGATTGGGAAGAAATTATGTAGATATTTATAAGTTATCTGAATAGCAAGTTGCGACTGCATCTGTTTGCAGAAGTTCACAAGCAGGTATACCAAATCTTATGCAGGTTTCCGAAAATATAGACGATTAACCTGCATCAGAATTGGTTATCCGGCTTAACCAATTTCGAAAATTGATGTATGACCGGTGTAAAATGAATTATAATCCTGACCTGAAATGCTGAATATCGTTCTCTTCGGCCCTCCTGGAGCCGGAAAAGGTACACAGAGT
>CAZFSX010000471.1:0-1819 GCA_964522115.1 uncultured Pseudobdellovibrionaceae bacterium
TCAGCTCATTATCGTGGTGGTCTTCTTACCTATTTTTTCTCTTGTTGGCGTCGAAGGAAAAATGTTTAAGCCCATGGCTGCAACATTTATCATTGCTATTTTAGCAGCACTCGTTTTGTCGTTCACAACGGACCCAGCACTTGCAAGTATTTTAATGACTGGAAAAGTTACCGATAAAGAACCTTGGCTGATGAGAAAATTGGAACATCTTTATGCTCCAATTTTAAATTTTGTCCTCCGACATAAAATCACAACTATTTCGATAGGCGTTATCGCAACCATCATTGGAGCCGTGCTTTTCATTCGACTTGGAGGAGAGTTCTTACCTCAATTAGATGAAGGCACTTTGCTCGTGCAAACCACGAGACCCGTCAATGTCAGCATTGACCAGTCCGTTGTTCTACAAGCAAAAACAGAAGAAATTGCTTCTCATTTTCCTGAAGTGGCCTACACCTTTTCAAAAATTGGTACTTCAGAAATTGCGAACGATCCTATGGGTGTTAACCAGGCAGACACCTATGTGATGTACAAACCAGAAAAAGAATGGCCTCTAATAAATGGGAAAAAACGCACCCGAGCGGAAGTTGCTAATGCCATTATTGAAAGACTTGATGCTGAACTGCCTGGTCAATCGGTTTTACGAAGTCAACCAATTCAAATGCGTTTCAATGATCTTCTTGAGGGTTCTAAATCCGATGTCTCAGTCAAACTTTATGGTGACAATATGGATACTCTTTCCAGCATCACAAAACAAATTGCTGCTATAGTTGAAAAAATTGAAGGCGCAGGAGAAGTTGAAACAGAACTTCGTGGCACTTCACCACTTCTTAGAGTCACACCCAAGAAAGATGTACTACGAACTATGGGAATATCCACCCAACGCGTTCTTCAAAGTGTTGGAGTCGCCTTAGGTGGCACTGAAGTCGGAATGCTTTATGAGGGTGAAAAACGCTTTCCTATTTTTGTAAGACTGAGCGAAAACCAACGATCAGATCTTGATGCCATCAGAACATTACCTGTGGGATTTGGAACCAATGCAACCGCACCACTGCATGAAGTTGCTGACATCAAATTCGAGGAAGCTTATGGAACCATTGTTCGTGAGGATGGAAAGCGACGTGCGGCTGTATTGATAAATCCACATGGACGTGACACCGAAAGCTTTGTTAAAGAAGCTCGCAGCGCTGTTGAAGCACAAATAAAATTGCCAGAAGGTTATTACATTGAATGGACGGGCACCTTCAGAAATCTGCAAGAAGCTAAATCCAGATTAATTGTGCTAGCACCTTTAGCTCTGCTTTTAGTTTTGATGATGATTTATGCGGCCTTTAAAAGCATGGGAGAAACTCTTCTTATTTTTGCTTGCGTCCCCATGGCTCTTGTCGGAGGTGTTTTGGGATTGATGCTAAATGGTTTGCCTTTTAGTATCACTGCCGGAGTTGGCTTTATTGCTCTGTCTGGTATTGCCGTGCTTAATGGTGTGGTTCTGATGAATTATTTTAACGATCTAAGAAAAGAAAAACTAGACTCCAAAACAATTGTTACCAGAGGAGCCCTTTTAAGACTTAGACCTGTAATGATGACAGCTCTTGTGGATATCTTTGGATTCTTGCCCATGATGCTATCAACGAGCATTGGCGCCGAGGTTCAAAAGCCTCTAGCCTCTGTTGTTATTGGAGGAATTGTTTCCTCAACATTGTTAACTCTATTAGTGATGCCAGCACTGTACTTAACATTTGAAAAGTATATGAAAACGCATGATCTTGGTCTGGCCCCCTAGAACTAATCCAGGTCCTATGAGAGGATTTGGCAAAAGAAA
>CAZFSX010000472.1:0-1810 GCA_964522115.1 uncultured Pseudobdellovibrionaceae bacterium
AGCATTTATTAGAAGCAAAATGGGGACCTTTTGGAGAAATCCAATGGACTTTTCAAAATGAAAAAGTACAAGTTCCTTACATCGTTAAATATCATATGATGTTGTTTATCAAGGAAAGCGCGAAATAAAAATTTTTACTTGAAATAATGTGATGGTAAATTTTTCTTGTCGAAGAGATTCATTCTAGACTTATTTTTATGTGTTTCTGTGACTCATCAAAAAAGGGATCCAAGGCGTGGATCCCTTTTTTTTGGACTATTCAACTTTGAATGTTCTTAGAGAAAGTTTTGTTTCCAGTCTTAATTCGGGACTGTCGAAATAAACAGGTCGTACAATGTTCAGATCAGGTACTGGATCTTTATGATTTTGAAAAAAGACCTCTGTACTTCGAAACGGTTGTGGGTACTTTAATTGGTGTGCAACCCACAGCATACGATTGTCATTGGCTGAATCAAATAGTGTACATTTTTCAGTATTTTCCATTTGTACATAAAATTTATTTCCAACAGCTGTTGTGCGAAGATCTGAAAATGAACATTGACGAATTTTTTGGTTGGAATTTCCTGCAAGTTTCACAAAAGTGTTGTCATAGAATCCCGAGACTTTTCCAACGGGATCAATTAATCGGGTCATATAAGGCGCATGAAATTGATAAAATTTTTGATAGTGAATGCGTTCGTCGTTGCATTTTCGGTCCCAGCCTAAACTTAAGCATTCTTTCCACATTTCTCCGGTCCAGGTTTTAAAATTTGTAATGTCCTGAGTAAAAAAATGAATTGCTTCCGGAGAAAATTCTAAGACATCACCAGGTCGCACAGTGATTCCTATTTCGCGACCATTTGTTTCTTTTGTCGAAATAGCATGGGCGCCCTGCAAGAGTTGGATGGGAGTATTGATCGGCTGAAGTTTGGCAAAGGATGACAAAGACATTGTATCTCCAACAATTTTTCTGTGGGAGTATTTTAATTGTAACTGCTTAGTTTCTTTTGTTAGATTTGTTTTCACAAAAACACAGTTGTTTTTGACAGGGCATGATTTTTGAACTTCTGGCGAGTTGGGTATTAACTGATTATCAGTGATCGATTCATAAAAGTGATTTAAAAGTAATTCTGCAAGCTCAGATTTTTCATCAGGTGTGAGTTCTTTCATGGAATCTAATTCTGATCGAATCAAAGCGTCAGATTCTTTTTGAAATAGGTCTTTTGTTGATAAACTGTTTGTTAACTTCAGACGACTTAACAGAGTTTTTTCTAAAACGTCAGTATTGATTTTTACATCAATGTGGCTGTCGGGGATACTTGCTCCAAAAGAATAGGCAGCTTGCAGAAGTACGGATGATTCATGTAAAGCAAGGTTGATCAGGCGAGCTGCTTTTTGTCGTGGCAATGTTAGGTAAATTGTCATGGGGCGATTGGTTTCGCAAAGTTGAGACTTACCTTTGTAATTTGTCACGGCCTGAAAGTCTTCACCGTCCATCGTAGCGATAAATTTGGAAGGACAAATAGTAAGAGTGTTGATTCGTGATATTTTTTCATTGTCTGTTAACTCTTGAAGCTTCGTTTTATTGACTAAAAACGAAGATGGAAGTTTGATCGTTTGAAGGCCATCAACAGAAGAAATCGTTTCATTTAACCCATCGATCATGGAAATATGAAGAGGGATGGTCATCGATCCGTCTTCATTTTTTTTCACGGTGATATTGCCAACTTGAGAAGTCGTATAAGAATATGGTCGAGGTAAAAGGAAATAGTTCTTGTTAATACTATTCTTTTTTAAATATATCTGGGCATTCAATTCGCTTGTATTGCCA
>CAZFSX010000473.1:0-1806 GCA_964522115.1 uncultured Pseudobdellovibrionaceae bacterium
TGAAATACGATGATATTTTCAGGGGGCTCGATTATGCTATTGAAAAGAAGTTCAAAGCCGTGTTGGAGAGAGAAAAGGCTATAAAATGCGTCCTTCAATTAAGAGCACTTCCAGCATATGAGGTACTTGCCAAAGAGTTGAAAGGCCTTATGCCCAATTGCAGAATCAGTGTAGATGGTAAAACAAGCCAAATTTCAATTTTCTCATCAGATACCAAGATTAATCAAATTCCAGCTAATAAGATTCAGGAATATGGTCTGCGGAGGCTCGGAGTAATATCAAAGTATGTCATAACTGAAAAGTCTGGAAAAGTATCCACAGTATTCAAGAAAAAGAGTCTGCCTGAAAATTTGCTCCGCAAAGATTTTGAGCAAGCTAAGTACTCTTTTGGTGCAGAATCAATTAGACAAAGTAAGTCCATAAATGGGTATGATATTTCCAATGTAAGCAAAGTTCTAATCGGGGAATATTATCAAGTCACCAAGAATAATGATGGATTGTTTTCAGATGAATTTTGGAGTGATTTAAAACGAGATTTGTACAACTTGGATTTTAAAACAATCACTAATGAACTATCTAATACGATATCCTTTGATTTTATTGACCTTGAAGAATGCCTTAGCAAGTTTAATAAGCTGAAGGATTTGAAAAAGTTTGGTTTTTCAAAAACACCAGACAGGCCAGACTTTGTTTTTAAGGTTAAAACAAATCTCATAAAAAATAAGTCAGACAAGCAACTCTTTTATGAACGCCTTGAAAATTTGCGAGGTGTCGACTTTCAGTTTGCTTTACCGGCTAAGGAAGGTGCAAAGCGAACAGAGTATTTGCCAATAGGCAAATTAATGGCCAATGAATCCGACCTTACTTCATTGGTTTTTAGCATTCCATTGCGGAGAAAGGAGGAAAAGGCTGCTGCAAAAAAGTTGCTGGAATATACAGATGAAAAGCTACCCATTCCATCAGTTGAACCAAATCTAAAAGGTGACCAGGCCAAAATCGGTTGGCTGGTTCAGGCAATGGCAAAACTGTCCAACCCAACTGAAAAGCCCAATGGCAAGCCGGTGAATGAAAAGCTCGGGCAGTTCATCTTCGATTCCAGCAAGGCCGAAGAAATATTTAAGGATATTTCAAAGGACAGTGAAGAATGGCAGAGAGTACGTTCCAATGAGATGTTGAAGCTGAATGACTCTCAAAGAGAGGCTGTGGTTGCAGCATTGAATGCAAGAGATTTATGTTTGTTACAAGGTCCTCCCGGAACAGGAAAAACAACAGTAATAGCTGAATTGATTTGGCAGTTCATCAGCCAGAATCAGAATCAAAAAATACTCCTTACCTCAGAAACGAATCTGGCAGTTGACAATGCCATTGAGAAGCTCATAAATAAAGAACATACCCTTGTTAAACCGCTGAGATTTGGGAAGGATACCAAGTTTGAAGAGGAAGGTAAAAAGTACTCATTCAACCGCATCATGAAGTGGGTGGATGAGAAATATGAAGAAGAAGAATTTGAAGATGATTCAAGCGAGGAGAATGATGATGAGGAAATCGTAAAGGAAGATCCTGGCAATAATGCAGTACAAATATGGATGAACCGTATAGCGGAGTCGGCACATAAGAACTCCAATGTAAAATACGAGAATGCACTAAAGAACTGGGCTATTGAGTTAAGTCAGCCGGAAAGGAACGTTAAGAAGTATTTTGCCGATAAGTATTTCAAGTTTGCGAATGTAGTAGGTAGTACATGTAGTTCTGCAGGCAGTGGAAGTTTTAACCGGGACTACGCCAAAATATTCAATGCGGGGTTCA
>CAZFSX010000474.1:0-1800 GCA_964522115.1 uncultured Pseudobdellovibrionaceae bacterium
GATTATTTTTATTGTCAGATTCGATTTGTTCTAGGTTTTGACGATTTTTCTCAACGGGTCTTTCGTAAACTATTTTCATAGCCCCATAAGATGGATCGCTGGAGTTAGACTCCTCCATAAAGTCATTGAATCTTTTTAAGCTTCTTTCCAAAAGACGATGGGCTTCCAAAAGTTGCTTTAAAAGGATCGTAACTTTTGCAAATTCAGGATCAGGTTTCATACGTGGAATGACCTTAAATCCAAAGCTTTCAAGGGATTCCTTCGCCAAACTAAATAACTCCTTTTCTGATGGTGACATTTGAGTCGTAGCTAGGTGCAACTTCTTCTCCATTTTGAGTATTTGCGCATCAAGAGCCCTGTTATTGTCATGTTCATTATCTTTTTCATACAAACCGTCCTAGTCCTTTCTGATTTGTTTGAGTTCAAGTTTGAATTTTGCGTGTCTTTTTTTGATGGCCTCATATTTCTTGTTGATCTGAAGAACCAAAGAGTCTTCCTCAGTGAAAAATGAATCTTTGAGATTGGACGCATTTCCATCACCACCATCTTCGGAGAATTCTTCAAAAGACTGGCGTGGCTTAAGGTCCGGACTTATCATCCCTGCATGCTTGTGAAATACGGCATCACAGCGAAGCCCCTGGGAATTTGAATTGGATGACGTAGCATAAATGAATGGAGAAATGAAAAAAGTTGAAAAAAATGAAAGGCCAAAGAAGGATTTCAAGAAACTGAACATAGGAACCTCATCGAAAGAATTAAGATCTACTTTTGGTGAATTGCAATTTGAAGGCCATTCTATTGGAATCCAGATCAAATAAACTCACCATCAGCACCTGAAATGAGTCATTCTGAAGGAAGTGACAAAAATTGATCACCATTGTCGATAATATCAACAGGACAAAGACGGATTGTTGAATACCTGTATTGAAGGCTTATCTAGATCACATGAATTTTTCTGATTTTGGAAGACTATGCATCGCGGGCGGGGCTGGGTCATCGTACTTTGTCAGTTCCGATGGCTTGGAAGAGAACGTCAATTCCCAGCAAAAGAAGGGCAAACTCAAATTATTTTTGAACAGAAGAAGTATCAGCTTGCATTGTTAATGCTTTAGAATCTTTTTGATCAGCAACATTTTTTTGTGAATCATGTTTTAATTGTTGTTTGACTTGCTGATGTAAAGATTGTTGAGTGGAAATACTTTCATTCAACATTTCATTGAAGTTTTCAACTTTTGCTTGAGAGAAGAAGGGAACTAAAACTGCAACTGTAAGGATGATTTGTGTTTTCATATGGCCTCCTGCCTTTATGTAAGTGCAAGTGCAATGCCAAGGGTTCCAAGTGTTTCATTTCAAGATCAAGTCTCAGATCAAGACAAGAAACTCCAGGATTGATAACACCCATTCGATCAAATCAACTAGGTTGTATTTTGCTGTCTTGAACTTCTGTCTAAAAAATAACATGAAATATCTAGCAATAGACACCTGTCAACATCAATACTTCATCATTAAATAATCGGAATAGGATTGAGCATCAGCCAGGGCTCTTCTTTTATAATCAACATATTCCAGTTCTAAGTATTTTTGATAATCAGTATTGGTACTTAGATCGATGAAAGTATATTTGACTGTTTTTAATTGAGTGAAGCTCTGATCTTGATCCAAGGGCGATGCTTGAGTTTGTTCGTCTGAAAACAGACCTAAAATTTTGCGATGCCACAAAGAGGCTGTTGATTGAGAAAGTGTCATAAAATTTATCCAATTTTAAAAATTTGAGTCAAAGGTAAACACGAGTTCTCCAGG
>CAZFSX010000475.1:0-1800 GCA_964522115.1 uncultured Pseudobdellovibrionaceae bacterium
ATGGGGTTGGTCATCGCGGGACTTTCTTTTGCGATGGGAAATGAAAATGCCAAGCGCCATGTGGGTTGGGCTATTGCAGGAACAATTTTAGGTTTTGCAGCACCCTCGATTATTAGCTTCCTGCAAGGTCTGGCTCACTAATGGATTTAACAACTTCAAAAACTTTTCGCTGTCTTGATCGTAAGGCCAAGATCATGGGATTTGAGCTTTTTGATGTGTTAATGATCGGCGTTGTTTTATCAGCAATGAATTTATTTGTGGGAAATGTTCCCTATCGTCTTCTTGTCACCTGGACACCAGCAATCGCTTTGGCTGGTGTCCTCTGGGTGGGAAAACGTGGCAGGCCCGAAAACTTCCTACTTCATTATGTCCGATTTCATTTAAGTCCAAATTATTACTGTGCTTTTAAGGAGGCAAAAAACAAATGGAAGAAAAAAGTTTAGTCGATAACACCCTTGCCAACTATTTAAAGCTCTGGGGTTTTGATAGCGATGTGATGATATATAACGATCAATCACTGGGAGCTGTTTTTAAATTAAAACCGATTGATGTTTCCTGCGCTGAAAATGACATGATTAATCTTGTAAAAGCACAGCTTGTGAATTTTTTAAACTCACTTGATGCAAACTTATCAATCCAGTTTTTTCAAAATATTACGACGGGACATCAAGATATTTTGAATGTTCACGGTGGCTTGATTCAGAAAACTTGTGTGCCGCTGTATAACGAAATGACTTTGGAGAGAACCCAGCGACTTGCAGAGCTCGATAGCCAGGGAAAAATTCCTAAGCAAGATTTGTATTTTGTCGTGAGAAACCCGATTACCAAGAAAATTCGTACTAAGTTTAATTTGGGCGAGTTTTTAGGATTTAATAAAAAAGTCTCGATTCAAGAAGAACTGGAAAGAGTTCTACAGTCGGAAATTGAAAAATTTGAACAACGCCTAAGTCAAATTTCTTCAATGCTTGCAGGCTGCGGTCTTGTGAGCGAGCGACAAAAACAGCGCGCACTTTATGATTTGTTTTACTCGATTTGGAATCCTGATCGCCCGATTGAAACAGATGATAATATTAATCTTGAAACTCAAGATGTTAGAGACGGTTTGATTCTGACACCTGCGGTGGTGGGTGCAGATGCCTTTAGTCTTGGTAAATTTAGACATAAAGTTATCACGCTTAAAAATATTCCAGAAGTGACTTTTGCCTCAATGGCCGAGGAACTTAAAAATCTTCCTGTGGATTCGTCACTGGTTGTTTCGATTGAAACCACTGAAACGCAGAAAGAAATCGAAGCCTTGAAAATTCAGCAAAAGCTAACTTACTCGATGGTGGCAGGAAGCCGAGGTGTGAGTGATGTTGAGTCCCAGGCAAAGCTTAAGGAAATTGATTCTTTAATGGAGATGATGATTTCAGGCAGTGAGCGCGTTTTTAAGGTCGCCGTTCAAATCATTATTAGATCTGACTCGGATGAATATCTTGAAAAACAAGTTACAGATGTTTTACGACTTGTGAGATCACTCTCTGGAGCTGAGGCCATTGTCGAAACCCTGGCAGCATTTCCAATTTTTTGTGATGTAATGCCACCCAACTTTAAAGCAAAAGAGCGCGTGCGCCGAATGAATTCCTCAGTGCTTGCTGATTTCTTGCCCGTTTATGGAAATTGGTCAGGTCATCACACACCTAGGGTGTTACTGCGAAATCAAAACTCTGGGCTTATTGGCTTTGATCCCTTTTCACCGTCACTTACAAATTATAATCAGGTAATTTCTGGCGGTTCTGGGAGTGGAAAATCGTTTCTTAC
>CAZFSX010000476.1:0-1787 GCA_964522115.1 uncultured Pseudobdellovibrionaceae bacterium
ATTACATTCGCACAGGAGACATCAGCACAGGACTAACTCCCGTGGTGATGGTTCCTGGTTTTTCAGGTATTGCTGATCACTTTAAAGATGAAATGAAGTTTTTATTGCCACGCCCTTCATTGGCTTTGAGTTTTCGTGGACGCGGATACAGTGATGCTCCGACAGAAGGCCCTGAACAATACAGTCTTGAAAAACATGTCGAAGATCTGGAACATGTTTTGTTTGAAGTTGGCTGGAAAAAAATGGTTCTTTTTGCCTATTCTGCGGGTGTTCCTATTTCCATTCAATTTTCTTTAAAACACCCAGAGTTGGTCAAAGGATTGATCATTGCGGATTACCCGCCAGAGACTTTGATTTTTTCAGATGAAAAACAGCAGGAGTATGTGAAAAATCCCCCCTTTGGAATGGATGCTCCCACTTTGCAATTGCTGTTTCAAGCTCAGAAAAAACTTAGCTTTCACAGTGAACTGAATCAACTGAAATGTCCTTTGATCTTGTACCAAGGTAAACAGCAGGGATCTCTGCTGAAAGACTCTGATCTGGAAAGCTACAAAAAAGCATCTGCTCCTGTCAGAGTGGTTGGTTTTGAACAGTCCTCTCATGATCTGCGCCAACCTGATTTTCAGTCCTATATTTTGACACTTCAAAATAACCTGCAAGAATTGGATGGGCAATAATCCTTTCAAAAAGAGATTCCATTGCATCAAATTGAGACGAAAATTTGATTTAAGTATACTGACCTTTTGTCCGATACGTTTCCTAGATGGAAACACCTTTTAATCATCTTTATTTTCGAAGACTTTTTACTCTTGGACTTTTTATAGGACTTGGGACTGGGTGTTCCTTTCACTTTGAAATGGATGACCTGGAAACCGTCACCAAAGAAAATACTCCAGATACTTCATCTCCAGCAGCACCGGCACCGGCACCAGCTCCTGCTCCTGCGCCGGCTCCCGCTCCAGCACCTGCTCCGGCACCGTCCATCCTCACTGGAATCAATTTAGTAAATCCGGTCAGTTCTCCTTCACAGGTCACAACACCGACTTTATCCGTAACACCTGTCGATATCGGAGATACTGCTTATATTAGCAATAGCTCCTCATGCACATCAGGTACAGAATTAGGATCCGCTGTTGCAAGCACTGCTGGATCCCTGAATGTAAGCATTGCATCTCCGCTTTTGGATGGCACCTATACTTTTTATGCCTATCGCAAAAATTCTCAAGGAGTAAAATCAGCCTGCTCCACAGTCAACCTATCCTACATGGTCGACACAACAGCTCCAACATTAACTGGAACGATCAATAGCCTTATCCACACTGTGCACCAAACAACCAGCCCACTATTTGAAGTAGGGCCTGTTACCGATGGAAGCGGCTCTGGGTTTTCTTACTACGAAATGGCGATTGGAACTTCGTCGAATGGAACAAATATCTTACCTTGGACAAATATGGGATCGTCTCCTATATTTTCAGCCACAGGACTAGCCCCCCTGAGTGCGACATTAAATTATGTTTCTTCTATTCGTGCTGTGGACCAAGTTGGTAACCGATCTTCAACAAGTTATTTCAGCTTCTGGTATCGCCAATCTCTTGCTGGACCCAATAAAACTGTGAATGCAGTCAATTATAACCCCAGCAATAAGCTTTTATATTTGGCTGGAGATTTCTCCTATGTCGGAAAACCGACAGGAGCTTTTGGACAAGGATTTATCTCAAATGATGGAACCGATTGAGATATTTCCAAAAGTTGTGGATTTGATAATCAAGAAGCGGCGACCTCGTGAT
>CAZFSX010000477.1:0-1779 GCA_964522115.1 uncultured Pseudobdellovibrionaceae bacterium
TCTTGAAGAGTTCTGTGGTCAATTGTTCAACGGAAGGATAATCTTTTTGATCGGCTATTGAGAATAAAACTTTTTGTCCAAAAGATAAACTTTGAAACTCAGGTAGACTTCTGATTTGGGAAAGAAGCAGGCTTCTTCTTTGGTTCACAATGTTTTCATCTGCATTCTGAAGTTCACTTTCTATGAAGTATCGAAATTGTGCCAGCAATTGCTCGTCTTTCATCTGTAAAATGGGTGAACTCAATTGCATCAAAAAAGAATCACTCAGATGAAGTTTTCTTCTGAGCTGAAGGATTTTATAAAGAAGCTGTTTTTTATGATTTTGAGCGACTGAGATCACCCACTCTTGATCTTGTGGGGACCATCGTTTTTGTTCAGTCAATGAGGTAACTTGATAAATATCATTTCGTGCTTCTCTTAAAGCTGCGGAATCCATATTCATGGTCCATTTCGCAAGTTCAAGCAAGGACATTGGATCTTCTTGAGCAATATGATCGATCATTTCAGAATGAATGAATTCCTGGATTTTCTGATCAAGGAATTTTGTCGACATTTTATAAGTACTTGAAGATAAGGCCGTATTCAGCGTCTGAGCTTGGATAAGAAAATTGCCTATCTGCATACGATTTTCTATTCGATCTTTTGCAATTTGAGTCACTCGATGTTGTGTGGACTTGCCTAAGGATCCCTGATGCCAAAGTGAAGAAACACTTTCTGGATTTTTCAAAGAAACCTCTGCATGATTCAAGTAAAGATAGATCAGCCAATAAGGAAGAATTGCATCAAGTTCAGGGGCACTTGTGTGGTAATGAAGACTTGCCGGTGGAAGGTGAGGGTTTTTATCTCCGTACAAGAGTTGTCTTTCCACATGCGCCCATTTTGAGAGTTGCACAACATCATTGAAAAAAGTCTTAAAATCAACGCCGCGGAAGTCCTCAAGATGTCGAAATTCCATATAACCATGTTCCGTACTCCAGGACCATCGATCGAAGTAGGATTTCACTGCTTCGGGGATATTGAGTTTTATGAGCAAAAGCCGCGTATCATTCACCACAGCCAGTCGGGCCTTTTGTTGGGCACTGAGCTGATCCCAAGATAGTAAAATAGCCAATTCTTTTTGATTCATCTTCATGAGTCTTTGATTGATAAGATTCCAGGCCTCTTGAGTTTCAAGATGGGAGGGAATTTCAATTTTCTTTTCCTGAGAAAATGGAATCCCTTGAGTATCCACCAATTCCTGAACGGGAGAATTTGATCCTAGCTGGATGTGGGTGGAAGAGCTTTCATTTCTTGTCTTTGGAAGAAAAAGCTGAGGTGTTTTTTCTTGAGCCAATAAATCTAAGGATGCATTTTTATTTTCTTTAGATAAAAGCAAAGTTGGCTGTTTTTGTCGAAGCACCAGTTCTTTTCGAAGTTGATCTAAAGAAATTCCCTGGGTGAGATTCTTCGAAAGATTTCTTTTGGAGGCAGAATCAGATTCCAACATTTGAAAAAGCAGTTCAGGGTTGTAGGTAAAATACTGATCGAATAAGGCTTCTGGAATTTTGGGAAACTTTGTAAGATCTTTTTCAAATTTCATCAAGGTTCGAACTTGAAAGTCATTAAAATCAAACCAAGGCATCAAGTAGGGAAGAGACCACTCCGTCAATTCTATTTCCATTCCCCATCTTGAAGGGGATTCACCCCAAGTTTGTTTTTTGGGTGAGGCAACACAGAACAAGGGTAAAATGAAAGCTAGACAGCTAGCCCAGCAGATGGATCTTTTCATGGGGTCATTCT
>CAZFSX010000478.1:0-1769 GCA_964522115.1 uncultured Pseudobdellovibrionaceae bacterium
GAAAATAATTTGCTTTAATCTCTTACGAGCATAGGGAGTCAATTGCTTTTGGTGAAATGATCTGGAGTACTTTTCTGGATTTGGAAGAAGAAAAGCCAGAAAAGCTGATTCCATTAAGTTTAACTGGGACGGAGCTTTATGAAAATAATGTTCTGCTGCCGCTTTGACACCAAAAACATTTTTATCAAACTGAACAACGTTCATATAGCGTTCCAAAATTTGTGGCTTCGATAAAACCGTTTCTAGCTTACGAGTGATGGCCGCTTCGACCACTTTTCTGAGAATCGATTTTTCTTTGCTGAGAAAAAGATTCTTCGCCAACTGTTGAGTAATGGTAGAGCCACCGCGGTAAAAGCCCTTCTTTTCGATGTTCTTTTTGAAGCTATTTTCCATTTGTTCCCAATCAAAACCATCATGAGAAAAAAAGGCCGAATCTTCCGTTGATAAAATCGCTTTGATCACATAGGGAGAAATCTGTTTCAGGGGAACATAGTTTTTAGAACCAGGGCAAAGATAAACCTGATACATCGAAGTCGTAAAGCAACCCTTGATGGTTTTATCACTTGGAACTTTCCAAAAAACATAGGCCGCAAATGCCGTGAAGCAAAAAGTGATCGTCAGTAAGGTCCACGCGACAGCTTTCACGGGGACCATCGCAATCTTAAATAGTATTCTTCCCATAGGGTCCGTCTTTTACAAAATCGCATGCAAGAAGTCCACCTAAGATCGATCAAGAAGACCATGATCCCTCATCCAAGCAACACTGGATTCAATGGCATGGATGGCAGGGCTTGCGCTAAACCCTAACTCGGTCTGGGCTTTTGAATTCTGGAACCAATGATACATGCAAGCCACCCTGGCATTTTCAAGACTCAATGGCCCCTTCCATCCAAACTGATCCATCATGTCACCAACAACGCCAAGAGCTTCAAGAACAAACTGAGGTAAAAGGATATTCGGAGCTTGCACCCCAGCACATTTGGCAATTGCCTGAAAAAGCTGCTGGATCGTCATATTTTCACCCGATAAAATATATCTGTTCCCCTGCTTCCCCTTTTCTTGCGCCAACAAAATCCCGCGAACGACGTCCTGGACAGCAACCACATTGACTCCACCAGGAGTGTAAAATGGGAAACGCCCTTGGGCCACTTTCAATTGTGTTTTTCGACTTCCTTTTTTCGCATCCCCTCGTCCATAAATTGTGCTTGGATTCACAATCACAGCAGGACCAAAATTCTTATCTGCATAGTCTTTCACTAAAAGCTCTGCCTGATGTTTTGTTTCGAAGTACCCCAGATGGAAGTGCCCCACATTGTAGTCAGACGTCTCATCCAAGATTTGATCAGGGGACAACCCCGCCCCCACAGCCACCACGGAAGAGACATGCAGCAAGCTCGGAACAGAGCCTTTGTGTTTTGCCAATGCCTTTAACAGATTGGAAGTTCCATCCACATTGACCGTTTGCATTTTTGGGCGATCTTTTTTTTTGTAAGCAACAACGCCTGCTAAGTGAAAAACGGTGTCTCGACCTTGAAGAGCAGATTCTAATGACGAAAGGTCTGTCACATCCCCATAAGCGTATTCACAAGGAACCCCTTCCAGTTCATCCAGAGAAGAGTTTCGACGAACAAGAGCTCGGACTTGATGACCGTGCAAAATCAAAGTTTTGCACAACCAGCTTCCCAAAAATCCATTGGCCCCTGTGACTAAACATTTCACGAAAGACTCCTCTGTTGTTGAGGTTGAAAAAATTTTCTATTCCAAATCCT
>CAZFSX010000479.1:0-1755 GCA_964522115.1 uncultured Pseudobdellovibrionaceae bacterium
AACGATCGGTGATCAAGAGAACTTTGGAAGTTAAAGTATCAGGTTGGTAGATATAACCCACAACGCCGCCCGTGGTGATCACGGCTTGGCCTGCTTTCAAACCATGATTCAGACCTTTGTTGATGCGGATGGATGCGTGGTCCGTCATGATGTCTCGACCCATGACCCGTGCGGCAACAAGATCCATTTTTGATTTTTGCTTAAACTGAAGAAGTGAGCGCAGTCTGTCATTTTCTCTTTGCATTTCGGTCATGGAATCCAGGCGGCTGATCAGTTCTCGGTGGGTTGACTTCAGATCCTGACTTTCTTTCTTGATATTGATCAAGTTCAGATACATAGAGGTGGTTTCTTTCACCCCTCCGCTGAATTGGTAAAAAAACTGCTGAAAAGATCCACTGATAAAAGTGAAGGGTTTTGTGAACCACTGCCCTTCTCCGGGAGTTTGTTGCATATTGATGGACATCAACGGCAGAATCAGCATCAATGTCAGAATCACTAGTTTTTTGAAATCAAAGTTGAAAAAATTCACCGAAATCCCCTCATGATGAACACAAACAAGAAGTAGTTCTTTGATTGTATAGGTGAAAACCTTTTTTTGAAAAGTAACAAAAACAAAAAAAAAATCCAATCTTTCTCCTTGAAAAAAACAGAAAAAATTGAGGATAATGATCGCCATCATAAGGAGTAAAAATATGTTTCAACGCTTCCGCCGTTCTGTCGAAGGAACTTTTTCAGCTGAGTCGATGCAAAAACTATCGGGTCGAAACATCGTCGCAATGATCTTGTTTGGTGCCATCATTGTGACCTTTGTCTTTTGGGGTTTTCCCAAGGGGCAGGGTGGAATGGAGATGGGTTCTGCGGCCATCGTGAACAACACGATCATTAGTGCGGGTGAGTTGCAGGAAGAAGTGCAACGCATGGAGCAGATGTACGGAAAAATGTTTGGTGGCCAAATGAACCTAAGTGCGCAGCGTCAGTTTTTACAGGGTCAGGCGTTGCAAAGTTTGGTGAATTTTGAGGTCATGTCTCAAGCTGCTCAAAAAGAAGGCGTTTTATCCACCGACAAAGAAATTGTGGATTTTATCACTCAAGATATTCCCGTTTTTCAAAAAGATGGTCGCTTCAACCGTGATATTTATCAAAACTATTTGTCCTACACTCATGTGACGGCGGGTGATTTTGAAAAGAAAATTCGCAAAGAAAAGAAAATTCAACGAGTGCAACGTTTGATCGAAGTCGGATTGACTCCATTGAAATTGGAAGTTGAATTGCAAAAGGCTATCGAGTCTCAAAAAAGGAATGTATCTTTTGTGAAAATTGATCGTGATGCGATGGCCTCTGCGGTGAATGTGGCTCAGGATCAAGTGACTTCGTCCTTGAGTGACAAAGCTTTTATGAAAAAAGTCGAACAGTATTTTCAGGAACATAAGTCTGAATATTCATCCAAAGCGGAAGTGCATGCTCAACATATTTTGATCAAAACAGTACCAGGAAATAAAGAATCTGAAAAAAAGGCATTGGATAAAATCAAAGATTTACGACACCGAGCCGACAAGGAAGATTTTGGTCAATTGGCGAAGGAGTTTTCTGAAGATGAAGGTTCGAAGTCCAATCAGGGAGATTTAGGTTTTTTTGGACAGGGACGTATGGTGCCTGAGTTTGAAAAGGCCGCATTTTCTTTATCGGCGGGAAAGATCAGCGATCCAGTTCGTACTTCGTATGGATTTCATTTAATCAAAGTTTTAGAAAAAAAAG
>CAZFSX010000480.1:0-1740 GCA_964522115.1 uncultured Pseudobdellovibrionaceae bacterium
CTGTGTTTTTCCCTCGCTCCTCACACTGAGCTACCTGCTTTTCTAAATTGCTGCAGACTTCGGAGGAGGTGGTTGAGGTCTCACGGCCAGTCACGGCAGTGGAGAATTCTTTGGCTTGCTCGGGATCGCCAGCTGCGGCGGCGGGGGTGATGTTGGCTGGGGTGGTAGCGTTGCCAGCGCTAACATTTCCTAAGTCAGAAATAGCCGCTCTTGGCGCTAGTGGTTGCTGACTGCTTTTTGCTCCTACTTGAGGCGACTCAGTTCGTAGAAAGTCATTAAGAACACTTGACTCATATCCAGAAAGTGCATTTCTATTCTCACTATTGGGATCTGTCTTAGGTATAGGTACAAAGAACTTTTCTCCGTCTGAATCTTGGCATAAAATTGCACCATTCGAATCTTCGCCAGAGGCTTCAAAGCCAGTTGGGCATGGATTTTCATGCTTACTGCTTGGTATCTTTTTTTCTCCTGGACTCTCCGCAAGTTCCCCATTATTACTGCTTTCAGATTTTGATGGGATAACGCTCAAAATTAAGCTGCAAAATAGAATCGACACTGCTGAGCGATAGGAACAAATTATTTTTCTTTGCATGATGAACTTATCGGCATTTTAAAAATATGACTAAAGGCTTGGAAGAAGAAAAAGAACTGCTCCAACGCTGCTTCGTTTTGATACACTGGGTGGTATGATAATGAAAAAAATTTCTCTTTTTTTGCTACTTCTTGCTCCTTGTTTAGTATTTTCAGAATATACTCAACCAGATAGAGCACAGGAATATAAAGATCTTGATAATGGACAATTTTTTAAGCACGCATGGAAAGACTATGCAATCGCAAATTTCTCCTTTTTGAATGAAATTAACCCACCACCACATAACTCTTGCGGTGGAACTGAGCGGTCAGAGCTGAAAAGAACTTTGGTACAAGAGAATTTTAGAAACATTCAATTTTTTCAGATGGAAAATACAGATTTGTTTTATTACACCAAAGATAAGTTTCTATGTGACATGAAGCTTTCTATTTTAAAACATGACATCCCCGAAGCTAGAAAGAAGGGCTTAATTCTGGAAGGAAAAATGGACCCAGATGTGCCTTATTGGACAAATGATATTATTGCTAAAAGATGGTATATAGCTGCCCAAAGTTTAAAAAATTGTGGAATCCGAATTTCTAGTATTTCTTTAACTAGTTTTGAAAGCAAGGGGCTTGAGGCCTTTAACTTTCCCTCAATAGATATGCGTGGTGGAAAAGCCTATAATATTATGAATTCAATTGCGAAAGATGAGAAATCGAACGGTTCAACTAGTGCTAAATTTATGTATTCTGGAAATATCAATTATGGAAATGGAATGGATGTCCGAGGCGACAGCCAATATTCAACGGCCTATACAAGATTGGAAGATGAGAATGAAGTGATTTCAGGATGGATTAAAGCCTCTTCTTTGGCGATTCCTATTTTTACACTTGGTTCAACTGCTGATGATACGGGTTATGTTGATGAGCTTCATGAGCTCTACCACATGCTTACAAAAAAAGACTATCGAAGTCATGTCACGTTTAAAGATAATCCAGATAGTTATGGGCCTAAGACAGAACGGTTTATGAGAAGTGGTGCAAAATTCAGCGCACAAGATTGCAAAGACATGAGAACTATCGGAGAAAAAAACAAGCTTTTAACTTGCTACCCAGAACGACAATTTAAACCAAGTTTAAATAAAGAATAAGTTTTTACCGTTTATC
>CAZFSX010000481.1:0-1711 GCA_964522115.1 uncultured Pseudobdellovibrionaceae bacterium
TTTGTTCGTACTTTGATTGCAGCACGTTTGGCATCGGATGTTTTGGATGTTCCAAGCTTGATCATTGCTCGTACAGATTCTTTGGGAGCAACTTTATTGACAAGCGACATTGATCCTTACGATAAACAATTCCTGACAGGTCAACGCACTCCAGAGGGATATTTCTACGTGAAACCTGGAATGGATGCAGCGATTGCTCGTGGATTGGCTTATGCTCCTTATGCTGATTTGTTGTGGGTAGAAACAAGCAAGCCAGATTTGAAAGAAGCAAAAGAATTTGCAGATGCAATTCATGCAAAATATCCAGGAAAACTTTTGGCTTACAACTGTTCTCCTTCTTTCAACTGGAAGAAAAACTTAGACCAAGCAACCATCGAAAAATTCCAACGTGAATTGGGCGCAATGGGATACAAATTCCAATTCATCACTTTGGCTGGATGGCATTTGGTGAACTACGAATCTTTCGAATTGGCTCGTCAGTATGCTAAGTCTGGAATGCCAGCTTATGTCGCTTTGCAAGAGCAAGAGTTCGCAAGCGAGAACGTTGGATACACAGCGACTCGTCACCAACGTGAAGTTGGAACAGGTTACTTTGATCAAGTTTTGATGACAGTCAGTGAAGGAAAAGCATCCACAGGTGCATTGTCTCATTCGACAGAAGCAGAACAATTTACAACTCAACACTAGTTGCTGTTGAAATTATTTTCGCAAAAAAAAAGCGGACTCCAGCAGAGTCCGCTTTTTTTTTAAGTGATCGAGGAAAATATTGTAACAGTTTATATATATCGCGCGTTATTTTTTTCTGAGAAACACCTGTCTTAAATCAAGGAAAAAAAAGATTAAAAAACATTTTTTTGCACAGCTCTTAAGCAAAATATAATTGTATTCATTGGCATAGGTTTTGCTCTTACCAACTTTCAGAGTTCAACAGTTTAAAATAAGAGTTGGTAAAATAGCATGATGAAGAAAAAAATAATTTTTATAGGAGCGGCGGGTAAGCAATCTCAAGAATATATCGAGTTATTAAAATCAGAAGTTGAGATCGTCGCATTGGTTGATCCACTTTTCACTACTGAGTCTGATAAAACAGCTAAGAGTATTCCATGTTTTAGCTCCATCGATAAAATTCCACATGATTTTCAAATTGATTTCGCATTTATCAGTGTACCCCATAATTTACATTACGATTTAACCAAGCAATGTCTTTTGCGTGGATGGAATGTTGTTAAGGAAAAGCCATTTTCTCTATCAGTCCAGGAAGCCCATTCGCTGCTCCGGATATCGGAACTTCAAGGGAAGAAAATATGGACAATTTGTCAAAGAAATTGGCTTCCTCAATGGAAGTTAGCAAAAGAGTGGATTTCTTACATTGGAAAAATTTATTCATTTGAATACGAATATAGTTTTAATTTTTCAACGCCAACTTCCGGGTGGAGATCAAAACAACAGGATGCATGTGGTGGTGTTCTTATTGATATGGGCTACCACTCAATTGATCTCATTCAAATTTTATTTGGTGTGCCGGATGAAGTATTTTCAACAGCCTCTTTCTGTTATCAGGAGTCCATGAAAGAGAATTTGGAAGACTCAGTATCGATCATGTTTCAGTACAATGAGGAAAAGTTAAAAGGGACTTTGCAAATTGATAGGCACAATTTAGAAAAAAAAGAATGCTTGTCAGTTCAAGGTTCGAACGGATTTCTTGTTATCA
>CAZFSX010000482.1:0-1703 GCA_964522115.1 uncultured Pseudobdellovibrionaceae bacterium
AGCTGATGAATAAATTCCACTATCAACCACGGATCTATATTTTTCAGGACGAATATTTTCTACTCCCAGTCCAACTAAGACGCCAAAACTAGGGCGACGAAACAGATAGGGTGATAAATAATCAATTGCGGGTTCAATTTCAACAAGCCCTTCGTCAGAAGCTTGGACACAAAAACACAACAGAAATACTATACAACTAAGAATGCGAGACCAATGCCTGGATTTCATGTGTTGACCTTTGCTGCTCATAGAAAATTCCATTTGTTATGATAATCTGCATCTATGATAACGTTGTGGAAACATAGACTCAATTTGATCTTTTTTCAGCTGTTGTTTCTGGCTATTGTACCAGCTTTCAGTGCTGAAAATTCTATCCCTGCTACTCTTCGTTCAGGAGCCACTGTTGATCAACTAGGGCAATTGTTTATTTTTGGATTTCAAGGGCAAGTTTTTGATAGAAATTTACAAAGTAAAATCCTGAAATATCGACCAGGTGGGTTTCTTTTTTTTCGTCACAATATGAGTTCATCAGACCAAGTGCGAAACCTAACAGCGCAGATACGGCAATACTACAAAAAACATGGATGGACCCAACCCTTGCTTTTAGTTGACCAAGAAGGTGGGGCTGTCACAAGATTGCCAACCCGCTATCCGCTTCCAAGTGCAGCAACCTTTGGCTTATTAGGGGATGAGGCTTTAACCTTTCAATATGGTGTTTTAACTGGCCAGTGGTTAAAGTGGCATGGTTTTGACATGAATCTTGCGCCGGTTTTGGATGTTGCAAATGAAAAACAGTTTTCGTTTATTGGAAGCCGTTCCTATGGATCGCGCCCACTCCAGGTTTCTACACAGGGGATTGCTTTTGCTCGAGGCCTGTTGACTTCTCAGGTCTTACCAACTGCAAAACATTTTCCAGGGCTGGGGGGAATCACTCAGGATCCACACCGCACTCAGGTAACACATCCTATGTCGATGCAGGACTTCATGGCGACACAAATTCCTATCTACAAAAAGTTTTTTGAGCTGCAACCCAGTGCGATCATGATGAGCCATCTGATCTACAAAAACTTGGATACTTCTTTGATGCCCGCGACATTTTCTCAAAACCTGATTCAGCAATTAGAAAAAAAATTCAACTATCATGGCCTGATTATATCCGACGATTTATTGATGGAAGCTGCAAAAATTGATTCTGAATTTCATAAGATTCCCACAAAAGCTCTATTGGCTGGAATTGACATGCAAATGTTAACTTGGTCGAATGCCAGTCAAAAAATTGCATTTGAAACTTTATCCATGCAATCAAAAAAGTACCCATCCATAGCCTTATTGATTCAAAAAAAAGCTGCAAAAATTATTGCTATAAAAAAATTGATTCAAACGTCTGCCATTTCAAAAGTCTCGGCCATCCCTGACAAGTTGCAAATGGAAAGCCAATTTCAAGCTTTTGAAAAACAGTGGCTTCTTTCATGGATGCGATCTCATCGCCAACAATTTGCTGTGTTTAAAAAAAACCCCAAGCCTATTTTGGTCATTTCAACCACTCATTTTTATAGCTTATTTAGGAATCAACTAGGGCAAAAAGCCAAGTTTATGAATATCGCAAATTTATCAAAAGAAATAGGCTTTGCAGAAAAAAAGGCCTTGCAACACGACTATAAGATTCTGGCTTTGATCTATGGAGATAAATCTGCAAAATATAT
>CAZFSX010000483.1:0-1696 GCA_964522115.1 uncultured Pseudobdellovibrionaceae bacterium
TAAACTCGAGCAACAAAATGAAGCTGTCGTGAATCACATCAAAATTTCGAACGAAGCCGAACATCAAAACTTACGTGAACAAAATGCTGAAAAATTGCGGCAACTACAAGAGTATTCCAGACAACAACTGTATGCACAAAAAAGAAGTTCAGAAGATTCGATCAAATCCTTGCAACTCCAAGAAAAAGAAGTCAAAGGACAAACCGAACAACGCATTCAAGAGTTGGATCAACGCGAACGCAGTGTTCGTACCAAACAAGATGAAGCTACTCGTCAGTACATTGCCTCTCAGCAGAATGTGCAAACCAAGGCCCGAGAAGAAGCTCGCAAGTCCGTGGAGGAAGTTTACAAAAAAGGAAGTGATCTTCGAAAAGATGTCCTTCAAAAAAATGAAAATGAAATTCGGGAACTGGAAGCTAAATATCAAAAGGAAATTCAAGCAAAACGAGTTCAAGAACAATCCTTGATGAATGCAGAAAATTCGAAGGCGACCGAACAAATGAAGTACCAACGCGACCAGCGCGAAAAGCAGCTGGAAGTTCAACGCAATGAATTTAATGAAAATCTTCGCAAGACTCAGGATAAATACACAAAGACCTTGCAAGATCAGGGGGCCCATTATCAAGCACAATTTGATCAACAAAGAACTGAAAATGAAAATAAAATTTTGCAGGAAAATAAACGACTGAATGAACAGTCAGACAAGATACAAGCTGATTACACCCAACGCGTTCAAAAAGTTCATAAAAAGGGTGATGAAGAGATCAGCACAGAAAAGAAAACTCTGGATCTTAAATTGCGTGAACAAGAAGCTGCTTACAAAAAGACTTTAGATCAAAAAAAGCAAAATTATTTTACCATGGATGAAAAAGCACGTCAGGAATACGATGCTCGCTTTGTGCGCAATCAAGAGATGTTTCAGAATAATTTGAAGAAACAAAACCAAGAATATCTTTCAACTTTTCAAGCCAATGAGAAAAATCATAAACAATCCTTAGATGCTCAAAAAGAAGTTCTGGACCGTCGACTTTTAGATCAGCAAAGAAGTTTTGCTCACAAATCCGACAAATATGATCAATTAAAGGATGACCCATTTTACCGTGTGGAAGACCGAAATTCTCGATTTCAAGAAACGGGATCCAGCTATATATTAAAAACATTTGTTCCTGATCATGAAAAAAATAATGTCAAAATCAATATCAAGGACGACCACGTTTCTGTCGCAGGAAGAAGAGCATTTAAGGACAAAATCGAAGATGAAGACAAGGTGATTAAGACCAACAGCTTTCAAACCTTCAGAGAAGAATTTAAGTTTAACAATCCTGTCTTTATCGAAGGCGCCGTCCAAGAACGCGACGGAGACTATGTCACTGTGACCATTCCTAAGGTGCGAGGGTAACCAATCGTAGCAGTCCTTACCACTGATCAATCCGCAGGTGCGCTACCTTGGTAGGTTTCTGCAGGAATGGGGCAATCGTTGCTACTATATTGCCACATACTATGAGTCCCCCACCAGTCACATTTATAATAATTTTTTCCTGCTGAACCATCACTGCAAGTTATATTCTTCGTAGCAACAGCACCTAAGGGTCCACTCCCAACTTCTCCGTAGCAATAAATATTGCCTTTTCCCCAATCTAATGTAGTTTGCTGTGTTTCTACTGGAACTTCTGAATCTGTCAGCGTAACAACTACA
>CAZFSX010000484.1:0-1695 GCA_964522115.1 uncultured Pseudobdellovibrionaceae bacterium
ATCTGTACTTTATTCGAGTGGTCAAGTGGAAGGGCAACAACTTGTACCCAATGGAAAATACTTTACGGACCTGGATTCAAATAATAAATCCATCACTTACAGCGACTTATGGCAAAAGATTGAAACTTTAAAAAAACTGCGTGATTTAAAAAAACTACCGCACCCCATGGGTAAAATTGAAATTAACCCCATCCTTTTTCGGGAATCTGAGATCAATTCCTATTTGATTGTTAAAAATCTTTGCCCTTCATCCAAAATGAATGAGCTTCTTCCAAACTTTGAAACAGCCGTACAAGGCAATTACGGAATTGATGTCAACTATCACAGCGCAATTTCGGATCTTGGAAGCCATCCAGATCTTTTGGAAGTTGATATTCGATACGGGAATTATGTTAATCTCATAGCCGTCAAATTTCCTGATAATTATGTGATGAGTGTCGCCAAAAAGCAGTCTCAGAATGTTATGTATATTGGGTACTCTTTAACTGAAGAACGATTAACATTTTTCAGGGAATCTAAACTTGATAGCGAATCATTTTTTAATACAGATAAATACAGATCATCTGACAAAATTTCATCACTGGCAGAAATTTGCTTATATGTTTTAAATAATCCAACTCAAGAATCATTAAGTGACAAACACTACGTCGAAAAAACAAATAAGAGATATGAGGATTCAAAAAAGAAACCAAAACGATACGATCCGTATCAACTATTCATTTACGAAAAGTTTCTTCCTATCCAAAGATCAGATGTATTTTTTAAAGAAGTTGTTCCTGGAACAACTGATAGACTTGACATTTCTTCAAAGAAATTTCGTTTGGAATGGAATCAACAACTATCCAACATTGAATCAAAGTAAGTTGAGGTAAAAATGAAAAATCTACATGATAAAATATTCACTTTGATTCTTTTATTTATCACATCAACCAGCTCTGCGACTGTTGAAGTTTCTGGATATTTAAATCTTGGTGTTAAAATTTCATCTCAAGGAAAAAAATCAAAAAGAATTGGAACAATGGACTGTAATCCTGGAGGATCTGTACTCACTAAAGACATCGTTTCAAATATTTCTGAAGGTCCTATTCAAATCAATAATATATGGAATTTTAGCTCTTCAAAATCTATCAATTCATCGCAAGAACTTTCAGGAAATATTGCAGAGTCAATATTTACACCGAGAAAACTAAGCTTAGCTTTGAAGATTGAACAAACTGAATCGTTGGAAGATAAAGTATCAATTAACTTGAACGAAGTATTTTCATCTAGAATCTCAAATAAACATGGTGATCAATGCGACACCACAGAGTGGATTTCTCTTGGGTCTGAAGAAACAACAACTGGAAATATTCGGATTTCCTATAAGGTCCCAAAAAATACTTGGCTTGTACGAATCAATCGCATTGCTTTAGATGGTGATTTTGGTCTTGATCAAGATCAAATTCGAAAATTAGAAGGAGATATTGTACCGGAAATTTCCTATGCACAAGATCAACGAAATACATTCGTATGGGTAAAGCCAGAATCAATATTAACTCAAGTCATTCCATTAAACATTCATTCTAAGGGTAACGGACTCAATGGCAATTTAATGATAACTTTTAAGCCAATTGGTACTAACAATACACCCAACTACGACTTAATGAAAAGGATTGCCAGCAAGAGACAATCGATGGAATTATTGTCTTCTGAACA
>CAZFSX010000485.1:0-1692 GCA_964522115.1 uncultured Pseudobdellovibrionaceae bacterium
GGCTGTAAATATCCAGTTTTGCACTGCCTGTCACAAGAATGGAATGTTCTTCATGATGTTGATCATAGATTCCCTTCAACCAGTTTCTCCATCGTGGATTTTTATGAATTTCATCAAAAATCCATAGTTTTTTCCCTGCAGGAAGTTGGCTTTTTTGGAGGACTGACCTGTCATGGTCATTGTCATAATTATAATAAGCGCCGTCATTTTCCTTCAAAAATTGACGAGCAAAGGTCGTCTTCCCTGACTGTCGAGGCCCCGACAATAATACCATTTTTGACTGTAAGTCTTTTTGCACATAATTTTGCAGCGATCTTTTTTGAGATTTCATTCTTTTCATTCTACTGAACTCCATTTGCTTTGACCAGGCGTTTTTTGGGTTCTAGACAAAAAAACGCAAGTGTTTTTTCGGGTCTAGCAAAAAAAACGACTTTCAAGGCTATCATCCTTTTGCCCCCCTTCCCTTTCCCACTGCAAAACCGGATAAAGCACAGCAGCGCTACCGAAACTTGCCCCAAAGACAAAGGCGAGGTAGCCTGCGGCCATGACTGAATCGAATCCGACAACACCTTCTTTTGAATACCCTGAAAATCCCTCTCAGCCAGGCCCCAGCGTGGCCCTGATCAGTGTAGGTACTGAGCTGACCACGGGGCAGATCCTGAATAAAAATTCTCAATGGATTTCCCAACGCCTGAAGGAGTTCGGTGTCGAAACACAATGGCACCTGAGCGTCCCCGATGATCGCGAACAAATGCTGCGGGCCTTTGAATTTGCATCGACCACTTGTCCCTGGATTTTTATTACCGGAGGCCTTGGCCCCACCAGCGACGACTTTACCCGAGAAGTCGTGGCCCAATGGCTGCAACAACCTCTGCAGTGGCATGAGCCATCCTGGATCAGCACCCGCGATCGCCTTCTGTCCCGAGGAGTTCCTGCGCGGGATTCTCACAAAAGTCAGTGTTACTATCCCGAAGGCGCCACGGTCCTACGCAATGATGCAGGAACAGCTCATGGTTTTTTGTGTCAAAAAAATCAACTGAAGGTTTTTGTCCTTCCTGGTCCTCCTAAAGAAATTGAATCCATTTGGAAAAATTCCATCCACGCATGGTTGGTGGAAAATACGAAAGATCTAGATCCACAACTGACCTGGTCCTGGGATTGCCTGAATGTTCCCGAATCCGAAGTGGCAGACGTTGTAGAAACAGCTTTGAAAGAATGCCAATTCAGCAAAGCCTTCGTGGAATTTAAAATGAGCTTTCCAAAATCAAAAATAACAGAGGCTCTGCGGTGGAAAGAAGTGCTGGATCAAAAGCTTGCACGCTGGATCCCGACTTCGCCCATTTATCTGGATTACAATGCGACGACCCCCTTGGACCCTCGATGCTTAGAGACCATGACCCCCTATTTCCAAAAGCAATTTGGAAATTCCATCTCGACCCATCAGATTGGAGTTCAGGCCAGCAAAGCGGTGGAGCATGCACGCAAACAGGTTGCGCAACTTTTGAATGTCCTTCCAGAAGAAATTTTTTTCACTTCGGGCGCGACAGAATCGAACAATTGGATTCTGAGATCTTTAGCCTTACAAAGGGCATCTTTTTTTTCATCTCCGACAGAGCACAAATCCGTCTTGGAAACTTTGAAGTTTTTAGAAAAACAGGGTTCCCCCTTGCATCTTTGGTCTGTGGAAAAAAC
>CAZFSX010000486.1:0-1690 GCA_964522115.1 uncultured Pseudobdellovibrionaceae bacterium
GGCGTTAATACTTTCACATCTGCAAAATCTAAAATGATTTCTTTGTCATTCGTCTTGTTGATGACTTGATTACGGATAACCAAAGCGGCATCTCTTCCTTCAGGTCTAGAAATCAAGTAGTTCCCAAATTTTTTAATTTCAATTTTCATTTTTTACTCTCTAAAATTTAAAAAAATTCTTACCACGTTAACAAAGTGAGCGTTCCGCAGTTTTTTAAATGCTTTTTTAACGTGCCGGTAACCATCATATTTTTATTAAGTCCCATTTCGAAGTCTTCTCCATCAGAACTGCAAAAAAGATACAAATTGCAACTTGCAAAATTTTTTTTTGCGAACTTTAATCCATTTCCACGTTTTTCAGGAGCTCGACCCGTGATAACTTTATTGAAAGCAATATCAATATATCGCTCTTCTTTACCCTGTAAATTATAGACCTTCGATAGACTTCCTCTTATTCCTTGCCCACGATCGGCAATAAGGCATAAATTTTCCTCTCGAATAAAAAGACATCCTGGATCACCTTGCCAAAAACCTAAATTATGATCAAAGCAGTTATTTCCAATCTCACCGAGACTCGCTGAAATCAAAAACAAACAATCGCTGGATAAAGATTTTTTTAAAATAACTTCATACGATGATAATCTTCCATTAAAAACGGATCTCGTCGAACAGAAATTTTTCTCAATAAATTCTGTACTTACGCCATTCTCAAACCAATTTTGAATTTCAAGAAACTCTAAAGAATTCATTGAACTTAGAATGATATTTGAACTATTGCTTGTCAATTAAATGGTCGGGGAGACAGGATTCGAACCTGCGACCCTCTGGTCCCAAACCAGATGCGCTACCAGACTGCGCTACTCCCCGACGCGGATCAAAACTGAGCTACGGAGAATAGTTTTTGAAGATGGCAATTGTCAACGATTCATCAACAAAGATACAAATAGATTATGGATTTGAATCGAATTCCCAAGCCGCTTCTTGTGGCGCTGGTGCTTTTGGCCGGCGTTGCCATCATTCCCTTGCTCAGTAGTCCTCATTCCGTTTGCCAAAGTCAGTTGGAAAACTTCCAGGAAAGTCAGGCGGGCTTTATCTACTCGAAAACAGAGAAAAAAACGAAAATCCCACCACGTTATGATCGTGCTTTTTCGAACTGCTATAGCTCAAATATTGGAAATACCCCTGGGGCCTGTGCTGAATATTTCGACTTGCTGAGGGGGATGCTTCGTGACCTACAAAACATTTCCAACGAGTGTGGAGAGCAAGTGAAAGGGAACGAGCGCCTCATGAAGGCCATGACACAGTCGTTAAAAGTTTTCACAGAAATCGCGTGGGGAGACCCTCCGCCAGAAGAAAATGCTGAGTTTACGCTTGCGACAAGTTGGCTTGAGCCTGCGGACTTAAGTATTTTTTGTTCGATTAAGAATGAGTGGGTTCGCTTTTTTGGTAAGGAATCATTAGCAGAGCGGAAAAAAATTATTCTTGATGGCCTGTCAGGCGAGCTGAAAAAATTTGAAACAACACCAGAGGGTGGCCGAGTATGTTTGAACTGTGAGTCATTAGCGAAGGCAAAAGATAAATTTGAAGAGAAAAAAATTAAAACTCGAAGTTTGTTTAATTTAAATTGTGAACGTTATCGCTAAGAGGCTTGCATGTTAAAGCAACTTTTCATGAATCGTTATCGTATATAT
>CAZFSX010000487.1:0-1680 GCA_964522115.1 uncultured Pseudobdellovibrionaceae bacterium
ATATCAGTCATCACGAAAAAGGCACCCAGGAACTCATTCAGGATATTCAAAAAAATGAATCTACTTTAATTGATTTTGTAGATACGATTGAAGAATTAAAAGTATTTCGTTTTCCATACCTTGAAGAGGGAAATTCGAAGCAGCAAAGGTATGATGCTCGATTCTATCTGAACCAAAGAAAATATCGAACGGCTCAGGTAACTATGGATTTTGAAGATTGGTCGTGGCAGGTACCTCTGAAAAGATGCTTGGATGAAAAAAATGAAGAAAAAATCAAAGAATTAAAAGAAGCCTATTTGAAGTTTGCCCTGGATAGAATAGAAACCAGTCAAAGCATGAGTCAGAAAATTTGGGGTGCAAAAAAAATTAAACATATCCTTCTTCTTCATTTTAATGCGCCATTAGCTTTATGGATGAATGATTTATTAAAAAAATTATCAGAGAAAGGAGTTCAATTTATCTCATCCAAAGAGGCGATCTATGATTCTTTTTATGATGAAGATACAACCTATATGGGATCTGTTGGTAAAACGTATATTATGCAAGCCTTTGAAACTCGAAATATATCCAACCACGGCCTGACTCTTCCCGTAAAGCCGACAGAATGGCTGGAGAAACAATGTCTTCAGGGAATCAGGCAGAATAATTAGTATTTCCAACTCCATTGCAGAAGAACGGCATGACTTTCCCACGTATTCGAATTTTGCTGACTTCGAATGTCTTCATATTTGAGAGAAGCATTTTGAGTTTCACGTTTTCCGTAACTTATTCCGAAATTGACATAATGCCCGTGTCCAACCTCTGAGTCGTTCTCTTGCAAAGAATGAACTGATCCTCCCATGATAAAGGTCCATTTTTCAGAAAACAGGGGCATCGAGGCATCCAAATGAAGGCCGTAATTGAGCATTTTTTTTGGACTCCAATAGTTTGAATCTGTCGACTGGAACTGCGTGAACTCAAAACCAGGCCCAATCCAAATCCACGGAGTTGATGTTGACAGACCATACATCCACTCAGATGTGAGTTGATGTCGTTGGTTCCCATCGGTCATCCATAACTGCTGAAAACTTGAATTCCAATGGAGGTTTTCTTTTGGATAATAATGAAGATGAGTTTGAAGTTCAATGGCTTGATTTTGTTGCATCCAATGTGTCGAACCTTGAATCCAGTTGCTGATATTTTTCTGTGAAAGAGAAGCATCAAAAGCTCCAAATCCTGTGATCTGTTGATAATACAATTGAAGGAGTCCAAAAGTCTGGGTTGTATTATCTTGAAGTGAGGATTGAGAAATTCCAAGGTTGAAGAAATAGGATTTTTGATGTGAGATCTTTTGAGTCGTTTGAATTTCTAATTGATGGATCTGTAAAAAATCGCTGGATTGATAATGTTTTTCTTCTGAACTGAGGATATCCCACGAATTGAATATTTCCGGTTCTGTTGAGTAAGGCCACAGCAGATCAGAATGAGCTTTATGAGGTGATATAATCAAACGATCTATTTTCCAACCATCAGAGGTCCAAGTTCGTGATCCTTGAGCTTCCAAAGAATGATCAACATCAGCAAATGCTAGCATGTAGACGGAGAATGCGACGAATGTAAAAAACTTAATTCGAGGAGAAATCATCGTTCTGCCACACAAAAACATTAGGCAATGGGTGCTGACGTTCCCAGTGCCGATCA
>CAZFSX010000488.1:0-1668 GCA_964522115.1 uncultured Pseudobdellovibrionaceae bacterium
TTCTATTTTTTTAGTCAAGCTTTCAAGAAAATATTTAGCTTCGGATTTATCAGCTTCCGTTCTATCTTGTTCATAGAAGTGCATCTTTGAAATTCCACGCTCATTCAGTCGTTCCATTTGGTGTTTGTAGAGGGGAAGTCCTTTTGGAGTGTAAAGAATAAATTTTTGATTTTCTGGCATGTATAAATATAGATCAAAAGTAAAAAGTGAATCATTTTCTATATCTGAAATATTAATATACAACATTCCAGGAACAGAAGGATCAGAATGGTAAAAAGAAAATTCTTTAGGTTTTAAGAAAAAGGCAACACCTAACTCTTTATTTAAATGGATTGCATCTTGCATAAATCGAGCCGTTTTTTCTGAGAGATTTTTAAAGTCGACAGGGATAATCTCTAAATGAAAAACATTTTCAGAAGAAAACCCGATGCTTTGATTTTTAAAGAAATGACTCAAGCTGGATCGAATTTTTTCTGAAAAATCTGAAGGAAGGGTTTGATTTGTTCCCCAAGCGCACGAAACATAGCCCTGTTGGTCACCGCATTGAACTTTAAAAATACTGAGTTGTTTGGTGGAATGAAGAGGTTCTAGACTTGTTCCATCTCCTGGTTCTATTGCCGAAGAGACGGCTTGAACTAGACCTAGTTGTAAAGATTCTAATGGCTGTTTTTCAGATTGCATCATCTTTAGCCATATTTCTTGGCTAAGATAGCTTGATGTTTTTTCTGGGCCCTTTTTCAAATTCGAAAGAGTTTGAAGTCCATAAAAAGATCTATCTTTTTTGTCTTCCGTAATTTTTTGTAACAAGCGTTGAATTGTTTGCGCATTGAATGGAGGAATTAATGTGTATTCTAGTCCCAGCTTGTGTAAAGCCGTCATGTTTTCATTGTTTGTAGTTTCAATATAGCCAATGATTGTGACGGGAAGAGTTTTAGAAAGTATTTGTGGCAATGTTCTTACTTTTGGAGTTGGGAAGTCAGCTGGTATAAATATAAAATCAGGAATATCTTGCAAGATAATATACAAGGATTCCCTTAATTCATTGGAACTGGAGATGCGATAGCCGTCCGCCCGCAAACCTTCCTCGACAGCTTTCAGTGAATGAGGTTGATGTTTCAAAAAAAAGAGTTTTTGTTTCATGATGACTTCATTGGGTTTCGAAGTTTATTGACACGCATTTCATCCAAGATCTTTTCACTGGCAATCAGTTTTTCCAGTCGTGTTTCCAATCTTTCTAAAAGTTCTTCGAAACTTTCATCTTTACTGTTTCCACTGACTTTAAGATTTGACGAATTTGCGTTGATGGAAGTGGGGCGAATGATGCGATTTAAAGTTTCTGCAGGAATGTGTTGTAAAAGAGCTAAGCGTATCGCCGTATAAAGTTCTCGAAGTTGAGAGCTAAGACTGCGTATTTCTTTTCTAACTTTATAGACATCATGTTCAATCATGAGTTGATCAATTGTATGCAGTAGCAAGGTGTATTCAGTGGGTTTTTCAAGCAATCGAAAGACTCCGACATCCACGGCTTGAATGACAACATCTTTATCCAAAAAACCAGATAAAAGAATGAACGGAAAGTAATGCCCATTTCTTTGGGCTTCTTGGATCATTTGAAGACCATTCACTTCTGGCATATTATAGTCAGAAATCAAAAGATCTGGAACTTTT
>CAZFSX010000489.1:0-1665 GCA_964522115.1 uncultured Pseudobdellovibrionaceae bacterium
TGGAATCACTGAAATAACGCACCAAAGATGCAATATCTTCAGGATGATGGCGCAAAGGAGGGATTGGAAAAAACTGCACACACAAAAGGTCCAACAGATCCTGACGGAATCGTCCCTGCTGCACCTCTTGAAAAAGATGGCGCTGAGTAGAGACGATAATTCTTACATCACTCGAAATTTTTTGGCGACCACCAAAACGCGCAAAACTTTTTGTTTTCAAAAACTGAAGCAACTTTTCTTGAACAGGCCCTGGCAATTCCGTGACCTCATCCAAATACAAAGTGCCTCCATCTGCCAATTCTAATTTTCCTTTATGCGCCGTCTGAGCTCCCGCAATGGATCCAGCTTCGTAACCAAAAATTTCCAGCTCGATCAATTCCGGCGCCACAGATTTGCAATTGATCTCAACCCAAGGACGGCCTGCACGAGGACTTGTGTAGTGAATGTTTTGCGCCACCATGTTTTTTCCCGAACCATCTTCACCCTGCAAAACGACGGGTTCATCTAAAGGAGCCACCTTAGCAATCAACTGCTTCAATTCCATCATGGGAACTGAATCTCCCATCAAAGCAATGTTTTTGCGCAAACGATGCAACAAAGTCAGCTTTTCTTGCTTCTGCGCCTGAAGCTGCAAAACATTTTGAACGGTGATATAGATCTTATCCATAGACAAAGGCTTTTCAATAAAATCCCAAGCTCCAAGCTTCGTGGCCTTCACCGCAGTTTCAATGGTGCCATGTCCAGAGATCATAATAAAATCAATGTGAGGATAGGATTTCACTGCCACAGCAAGAACATCCATTCCATCTATTTCCCCAGGCATCCAAATATCTAAAAAAACAACCTCGGGTTGAAACTCTTTGATTTTTTGCAAGCCCAAAGCCCCATCAGCAGCCGTTTCTACAGTGTAGTTTTCATCTTTCAATGAAGCTGCCAAGACTTCGCGAATAGGAGCCTCGTCATCAATAATCAAAATACGATGGGATGTTGCTTTGTTCATGAAAAATCCTTTTCTTGATTATTCTTGTGCCATTTCAAAATCGACTAAGTTTAATTCGATTTTACGGTAAGTCGATAGAAGATTTTCAAATTGCTCACGTGTGCCATAAGATCCTTTTAAATCACGCGTAAATGATGTCACAGCTCCAATATACATCCAAGGCAACCCGCGCTTCAGCATTTGATCACCAAGATGGGTAAAGACAGCTTTTGCAAGATTAATATGCTGATAATAAGGACTTTCTGGATATAAAATTCCACTGGCCTTAGGAAAGAAGGTTCCTGCAACAAGTTGGCCCTGAGGGTTTAATAATTCCAAACTGATCAACTTACCTTGATGGAATGAATTGGTATACTTTTGAACAAGGGCCGGATTTAAAAAGCGATTACTTGAAGCATCAGTCCCTATTCGCTCTTGCTTTTTCAATTCTTCCATCGCTTCAAAAAAATGTTGATTCACTGTGAATCGATACCCCTCTCGAAGAAGCTTGCGAAGATCAGCTCGGTTGCGTTTGATAGTGGAAGAAGAGGCCCATTCTTTTTCCAATGAAATAAATGCTGGGAATCGTGGATAAGTCCAACCAACTTGAGCAAACATAGGGCCCTGTTCTGATTTTGAAAATTTTATTTTCTGAATATCAAGAATCTTTTTTAATATATACTTTG
>CAZFSX010000490.1:0-1638 GCA_964522115.1 uncultured Pseudobdellovibrionaceae bacterium
AATCGATTCCAAACATGGTGGCACTTTAACACAAAGATCCTTTCTGCTTCTTCTTGTGACAGCAGGACATGCAAAGCAAGACCCTAGCTTAAAAGAAGATCAACTGATTTTAGTTGAAACTCAACAAGTTCTGGTGCCAAACATTAGCGAACCCGAACTGTATTTAACCAAGTATGGATCCATGGCCACAAAGGATCAAATCACAGAAGTCCTTCCTGTTTCTGAATATTTCAAATTTCAACCGACAAGTACGGATCTACCTTATTCCATTTCTGCTGGTTGTGCAGCAAAATCTCTGAATGAGGATAGATTAAAACACCAAAGTTCATATGAAACCGTTTCTGGAAAGAAATTTCTTGTTTTCAGCCCTGATAAAAATCCAACCCTTATTGATGAAGTCGCCAAACAAGACAAAAATGGAAGCGTTCAATACGAATATACCTATCCACGGTATATCGTTTTTACATCTAAAGTAACGACAGATATTGATGAAACCATCGCTAGAAGATTTTACATGACTAATCTCAACAAAAGTCCTGTTCATTTGATTTCACAGGGTGTTTTTGGATCTGTGAAAGATTTTGAAAATAGAGTCCCATTTTTCGACATAACAATCTCAGAAGATAAAAAACAAAGGCTTTACTTTCCTAGAAAATTTCCTGACAACGGACCTCTTGATTTCGTTCACTTCCAACTCAAATCCAACACCAAGCTTGTCACCTACGAATCCCAAATTCGTTCTCAAATTCAAAAACCAACATCATGGCTGTTTGATGCTAATATGGAAAAATCATTTTATAATTTAACACCCGATGAAAAATACAAATATATGGCTTATCCATTTTATTATTTTGCAGAAAAAGGCTTCTATGAAGTCTACTTTATGCAACGTCAGTCCGAATGTGATGATCTAAATATTGAAAAATATAACTACAGAAATTGTCATTCAGAAAAATCTGAACTTACAAGTCGTTTTCAAATTAAAAATAAAACAATAGAGATTCTTGAAAATATTGTCTTCTCAGTCACTAAATTTTATGGAAAGTATGAATATAATAATTTCACATTCGAAAGTAGAAACAGAACTTTCACTTTAGCCGCAGCTGGAAAAATTTCCAGCAATGAAGGTGTTCGCACATTACTGCAAAGTGACTTTCAGAAGAATCCGAACAGTTATTCAGATACGGGTCGAGTTTTGGCGCTCATCCTTTCTCCTTCCGTAAAACAAGTGGTAAAACAGGATGTACAACCTCCAACGATCACATCCAAGCAAGATGCAGCACCTGTCGCTGCTGAAAATCCAGTAGCGAATCCTAATTCCATAATTTCACTAACTCAGCCACCAAAAGCAAAGCCTTCTCCGGCTGTTGATCAACAACCTATAGCTCAACGACCGCAGGGGACTCCATCGAATTCAGTGTCTGTGATATCCAAAAATGGGCCCACTTACACTTGCAACTTTTTGAAAGCATCAGCTGCGTCTGAATCCAATGAAGATTCCGAACACCAAATATATGTTCAAATGGGATATTTGGATGATCCTGAAAATGAAATGGTTGAAAGCGTGCATGAAATGATTATGAGCGAATTGGACCGCAACTTATTGGGACCTGGGTGTGGAATGAAAAAAGAATTTCT
>CAZFSX010000491.1:0-1637 GCA_964522115.1 uncultured Pseudobdellovibrionaceae bacterium
AACTCCGCAGGGCTGAACAATGAAGCTTTTGTGCGAGTTGTTGCCGTTGAAAAAAGATCCTGACATTTGAATTCATTGGTTCCAGAGGAAGAATCTTCATTGGAGGCCAAGGCGACGGTCGATACCAAGCCAAGCACAAAAACAAGTCCCATCCATCGCGTCACCTGATTCATTTTTTTCAATAAATTTTGAAAATAAGAAGAAGCAACCAACATGACCTCCAGAAAATGGAATGTATCGTTCCAAAGGTATCGTTCCAAAGTTTGTGGGATGCATTTCCCAAGTTATCAAACTAAACGATGGATACTTGGTGTAAGATACAGAAAATGAAAATATTTTCCTAGATGTTATGTTTCTGGCACCTATGACAAAAAAGGTCCCTCACGGAATTTTCTACGAACTCCGCGTAGATAAAATTGCTTGGAGGTAAAAAAATCTTTCTTCTTCTCCAAATTTGCGATGGAATTTAAGTACGTTTTGGCTTTCTTGTTTTGATTTCACCCCTTATTTGGGTGCTACTCCTACTTTAAGCGGGTTTGGCCCATTTGAATGATGAGTTTTTTCAGGTTTGCACTTTGGTAAGATTATTTATCATCACTTCCGAATCGGAAATAAAAAAACCCCCAAGGGAGATTGGGGGTTCTGGTGAACGGGGATAAAACTTAAATCTAGGAACTAAGCTGCTTTACCAGCTGATTTGCGCTTCATAAATGCGTGGTACTTTTTATCGAAGTCTCTGGGCTTTTGGCCCTCTTTCGTTAAAAGACCCTCTTTGAACCACTCGTAATGTGTGTCACAGAAGCCAGCCTTGGAAGGCTTGGATTTGCAATCCTGGGCCACACAACGAGCTGAGGTGATGGAAATCACGTTGTTAGGAACCTGTTTATCGATCTTTTCCGTCGGTGCTGTCTTTTTATTTTCTGCCATATCTACCCCTTTCTTTGGGTCTAAGGTCTTATCGGCCAGACCGGAAAAAGGTTGAGCTTTTTATTGCACGCAATGCGTTAATATGGTAGAAAGAGATTCCTTTGTTTGCCTAACTACTGACAAAAGCAAGACTTTTTGGGAGTGATTTTTTTATGCTCAAATTGCAAAAAACCCTTATGTTACATATATTTTCACTTCTTTTTATGCTGGGATCCACTAGCTGGGGATCTGAACTTTTGCTGCAACAAAAAACAGCCTGCTTTCAAACTTTAGCCAAAATTCATGCCCAACCCAGCGTTCTTTTAAAGCGCTTTGAAAATATCAAAAACTTTCAAGAGATCCATGAAAAAGGTCTACCTGATGCGATCTACGAAATGATGAAAGATTATCGACAAAGACATGAAGTTGAGTTTTACACTCACCCCATGGACATTCAGTTCTATAAATTTGAAACTACGTCGCGTGTTTTGGGGTACAAGGTCGTAATTCAGCATGACGATCTTCACAGCATGACGTTCACATTTGCTTCATCAAAACCAGGAGCTGGATTTCTTTACCATATTGAAACCAAAACCCCTGGCCCAATTTTTTCTAATGAATTCCCCTGTGATGATTCCCGAGAGCAAAATTTAAATATTCGCATCTAATTTTGATGCTGGAAGACCATGAATTCAAGGATAGGAATACACAATTTCCGCATCCAAATCTTT
>CAZFSX010000492.1:0-1632 GCA_964522115.1 uncultured Pseudobdellovibrionaceae bacterium
CTTCTTGATTCCGGTGGGTTCTCGGTCTTTGCAATTCGAATTGAATCCATCCCGCGTGTATCAAATTCATTATTTGCAGGCTGGTCCAGGAGAAGAGGCAATGTCCAGATGGGGGCACTCCATGTTGCGAGTGATTATGTGCGCTCCACATCGCAAAGTGGTGAATCAAGAATGCCTGAAGGATTTGAGTTTTCATTTCGTGATCTCGTTTCGGGCTTTTATTGATTCCTTTCATATGAGTCCATGGAAGGGGCTTCGAGGTCAATATCCATCCAGGTTGTTTTTGCTTCCACTCAGTCAGCTGATTGAAGAATACAATTTTACAGAACTGCGAGATATGCGCAGCTATCCTTTGAAAATTTCTCGTCAAGAGATGCATCAAATTTTAATCAGGGCCAATGAATATCATTGGGATTACGATGGAAAATATTATTTTCTTGGAAATAACTGTGCAGATGAGACTTTGGAATTGGTTCGCAGCGCTGTTCAGCGGCCCTATTTAGAGTCGATGGTGATTCATACTCCGGATGATTTGCGATCTCAGTGGCAGAATTTAGGCTTATTGGATCTGACAGTTTTTCAGGGAAATAAGAAAGACAAAGAAAAAGGTTATTTTTTTGAATCTTACAGAACGATTTATCAAAAGCTTTTTCAAGAATTGGTTTTATTGAAGAATTCTGCTTTGAAAAATATTTCATGGGAAGAATTTCTGCAAATGACGTCGGATGCGCGTCGAAAAATTTATGAAGATTTGAAACTAAAAAATCCTGAACTACGAGTAAAAACAGCTTCATCATTTTATCTTTTTGAATCCCATTCAGCTCGTTTATTGCGACGGAAAATTATAACTTCCTTGCAAGATTTTTTGCAGCAAGAGACCTTGACGTCTAGTTCCTTAAAGCAAGAGGAATGGCAGGACGCAAAGAAAAGTTCCCTTGAAGAGTCAGATAAAGTCGTGAAGATGTTAGATCTTATGAGTGCACCTTACCGTTTGCTGATACAGTCGCCTCGTTACGGAATTCCTACCAAATCTGAACTTGAACAGGCTCTATCCGGTTTAAAACAAGAAGATAATATGGAGCCACCAGAGAAGGAATCACAACAGACGGAAAAAAAATGGAAAGACTTTGCATCCAAGTTAGATCCAAAATCGATCCAGGAACTTGAAATATCTCAAGAGCATATACGTTTATATTCGCAAGAAAGTTCAAGAGCCAGATCCTACTGATTCAATAAAGAATCGAAGACTGGTTAAAAATAAGGAGGGGGAAATGAAAAAAATAATTTTTACAATGGCGGTATCCTGTCTGCTAGGAGCGATGGCCAATGCAACATCCATTGTTGGAGCTAATGGTTCCGCATCAGGATCACCATCAGGATATGGTAATTTTTTTATTACATTTGCGGTGGGCCCAGGTGGATCTGTTAGTAGTTTGCTTATTCGAGGTCGGTTGATGGCTGATGCCAAACCCGCTGCCGCTGAATTTTTAGCAACCGCAGGAGAAGTCACCAGCGCAAAGCTGATCGAAGCTTTTGAATGGATGCGCATGGATAATCCAAATACGGAATTCAGCGATATCCAATTGGCTCAAATCATTTTGAGTACAAATATCTAGAAGTTCACCAGTTGCA
>CAZFSX010000493.1:0-905 GCA_964522115.1 uncultured Pseudobdellovibrionaceae bacterium
TATGATACGCACCCAGGTTTGCGAATATTGCTTCAGTTTTTCTTTGTATAAAATATCTGTCATTTTAGATTTGTAAACAATGGGATGATCCCAGCTGTGCCACAAATACATAGCCTTTGACATCAATTGCACTTCTACACGGGTATTCCCATCCATTTGCACCGTTAAATGAATGGCACGGTAAAAACGTCCTTTTTGTTGCTCTTCAGCTCCACCTTTAATTTCTACCTCAAGAATTTGATTTGGATTTAGGTTTAAATGCTTAGCAAAAAAAGCTGTATCGCCATTAAAATTTAAAAGTTCTGAACCCTCGGGTAATGTAAACCGAATTCCAATAATATCATTTAAGTCTTGTGTGGAAAAAATCCGATCTCTGCTTTGATAAGACTTTGCGCGATCAATAATTTTTCTTCTTAAGGAAGCAATATCTTTTATACGCGTTCTAAATTCTGCACGGTTTGCAATAGCCAAAGGTTTAAAATGATCTATCACATCAGAATGTCTGCCATGGGCCTGCCACAGAAGATCTGTTACAAAGTCTTTTTGCTGTGGCTCTAGCTTTTCTAGTGAACGTTCAACTTCAAGCCAAGACTGGGCTTGCTTGTATTCAAAACCCCGTTCTGTAGGAACGACAACCTCATACCACTGGTTATGAAAATCCACCAAGTCTTCAAGTTTTTCATAGGAAATAATCTGACTTGGGGAAAAATAGCTATACAAGCACTGCTTGGGATTGGCAGCCCAAGAAAATGAGTTCACTACTAAGATAAAGGCAATGATTAAAGCATTTCTCATGTGTGTAATTACAGGGTCTATTTCTGGGGCCAGTCGTCTTAAAATTGGACATTTTTTAGACCTAAAAGCTCGTAAAACAAACCCTTTTCCTTACCTAAATAGATAAGCAA
>CAZFSX010000493.1:915-1625 GCA_964522115.1 uncultured Pseudobdellovibrionaceae bacterium
TTTTGGCCTGCCTTTAGATCTCTAATTATTTTATCTTAAAAAGTTAGAAAAAGTTGATATTTGCAGATAGAGCTACATTAGTTTTATCAGCTCTGATATCTCTCCATACCCATTGGATATTTGGATATAAATATAAGTCTCTGGTTAAAGCTACGCCCAAGCCCATAGATTGAGTTGACTCGATCCACTTGTAGGTATTCGCGGCATCTCTGTTAGAATAGAAAGTCATACCTCTGTATACCGTTCTGAATGAATACATATCGTTGAAGGCATACTCGGTGAATGGATAAAACGCGATTGAATTTAAACCCGCTTGAGCATTGTCTTCTGAAAACTCAGAATAACCTTCTTGGCCGATTGAGGTCGCAAGACCAACTTGCCATCCAGAACCATCAAAGCTCCATAAAGCTGTGTGAGTAAAGTCAACAGAGTAGGTATTTTTTGCATCTAAGTTATCCTTAGCTGAATGTACAGTTAAAGAAGATGAAAGGACATTTTGCACGTTTCCAACTTTAAATACATAAGTGTGTGTTAAGTAAGGATCTTGCAATTCACTTCTTTGCCCTTCGTATCCTGGAGTTGTTAAACCAATTCCTGAACCGATATTGATACTTCCTCTATCAGTGGCGCGGTACTTAGCTGAGATGTTACCACTTAAAGCTGTGTAAGCAGGCAAAATAGGACCAGCAGATAATTTGGGTCTAGTTTTA
>CAZFSX010000494.1:0-1621 GCA_964522115.1 uncultured Pseudobdellovibrionaceae bacterium
GCTTCGAATTTGACATGACCACTGATAAATATTCAGCGCATCTGTGGCGATCAATTGGGAACAGGACGATAATTTTGAAATGGAAACTGTTTTCTGAAAGTAACCTGGAAAACATGGCGAGCTTGTTCCACATAAAGAATAAGTTTTCGAAGAAGAATCATACTTGATCCATTTTCCCCAGGTTTTTGAAATCGGATACAAATCTGTGATCACTAAATCACTGCCTGCGATGGAATCTAAAACGGATGAAGCTGTACCGGTTCCACTTCCTGAACCTGAACCTGAACCTGAACCTGTGCCAGAGCCGCCGGATGATGATGCTGGAACCAAGGTGATCACCACGGGAAAAGTTTCCGTGGTTTGGGATTTTCCGATAAAGGTAATTGTTTGATCGGAATGACTGATATCTTTTCCGTTGGACAAAAGAAGGGCTGGGATATCAAAAGCAATTCCTTTATCTGAACAATCAATATCTCCTCCTGGATTCATGATTGCTGCAACATCGGCCTCGGATCCATCGGCACGCAAGACTTTCACAGAAAGAACACGAGCATCGCAACTTCCTTCAAAATGCAAATTCACATTGGAACCCGAAGCCACACTGGCCTGAGATCCCTGATTGGCAACGACGGTAAATAAAGATAACTTCTGAGCTGTGGAAGAAATATCCACATCAACACGCGTGCAAGAAATTGTGTGAAAAAATAAAGACGAATAAAGCAGAGTAGATAAGCACCTACGAATCATTATCAAGCGTTGACTTTGATAAGACACCTTCGTCATTCTTCCCCCGACAAAGGTCTTATCGTCATATTTTCGTCAAACTTAAGGACAAGCTGGGAAAGAAGCTGAATTTTGTTCTGCAGTCTAAAAAACAAACGACAATGTCTTATTTTGGCACATTGTCTTACAGAGTAAGATAGCTTTCCTCTAAGCGACGTCTACAAGCAAGATACATTGCTATTCTTGCCTTTCAAGCTAAAGTTGAATATCTTCTATTCAAGCAGAGACATAAATATCTCTCGATCGAAAATATCTGAAGGATAAATGGTCGTGGAAAAAACGCAAGTCATTCGCTGGAAGCAAAGATTCGAAAATTTTAGTAAAGCTTTTCAACAACTTTTGAATGCCTATGATCTTGCACGACAAAGACCCCTGAGTAATCTTGAAAAACTTGGACTCATTCAAGCCTTTGAGTTTACTCATGAGCTTGCATGGAATGTACTGAAGGACTACATTGAACACACGGGAGGTCAAACGTTGATCGGATCGAAGGATACCACTCGTGAAGCATTTCAAAAAAGTCTCATCACACAAGGTGAAGTTTGGATGCAAATGATTAAGAATAGAAATCTTAGTTCACATACTTACAATGAAGATACATCCAATTTGATTTATGAAAATATCATCAATTTGTATATTCCCTGCTTTCAGCAATTTTCAGAAAAAATGAAGAGCTTCAGTTTATGATTCCTGAAAATCAATGTGGTTTGAGCCATTCATCACAAGAAAAAATGATCCAAGTATTTTCAAAGCATTCAGAAATTGAGCAAGTCATTCTTTATGTGCGGTAGTTAGGAGTTGCGTTGACATGACTCTCTCGGTCGATTGATTTTTGTGT
>CAZFSX010000495.1:0-1619 GCA_964522115.1 uncultured Pseudobdellovibrionaceae bacterium
CTTGTGGGATAATTTTGTGCCTTTTCGATCTTTGAGCCATTTTTCTAACACCTGGTACCCACCAATTTCAAAATTCCACGCATCAGCCGAAATACCTTCAAAATATTGGAATTTATTTATGTAGACTCTATTGCCTTTGTTCTCATAGCGTGGCTTTTCAACTACGTTTGTTCCCTTAACAGGGAAATCTGATTTACCACCAAGTAGCTTATCGGAGTCCATGAGATGGTACGATATCAATTCTTTACCAAGCTTCGCTAACTTTAAAAACATCGCCTTGTCCTCAAATATTGGTATTTTTGGAAAGTCCGTTTTAAAAAAATCAGCATACCTCTCCCTGTAAGTTGGAGAGTGCATAATTGCGTAACAATACTCAAATAACTTCAACTCCGGCTCTTCTTTCACAAAACTACTTGCCCATTTTAAAACATTACCATCAACATTAGGAATTTTTTGGTAACCGTCGAACATGTAAAGAGGAAACATTGACGACTGTGTCGTAGATTCCGCCGTTTTTGCTTCAGTAATTAGATTCGATACAAAAAAATGATTTGGATAGTTTGACTTGTTACTTCTAGCTGACAATATCGCCAAATTATCGCAGTCTAGCATTGGCAACATTACTCGCTTACAAGTTCTCCAAACAACCGCATCATGGTAGCAAATAAATCTCTTATCGAAAGGACGATAAAGAACTGGCTTAATAAATTTCACAAGGTCTTTTTCAGCCTTCATATCTTTCCTTGAGGCTGTTACGTCCCATCCTTCCTTTTGTGAGATCCCAAAGTTTTCACATAATTCGGAATTGCTTCCATCAAATGACCGATAGTCCTTCATTCTCTTCAAAAGAATGTCTGAATCCGAATCGATGACAAACGCGTCTCGCGCTGTCGTCATTCCAACACCATTTATTGGAAACAGATCTTTCAGACTCACTCCCTCATTATATTCCTTACGCATTTTAACATTCTGTTTGGTAAATAGATAAAGTGGCGTCTCTGGAAAAATTTCCTCAAACTTAGTCGATGAAAAACCATTCTTCGTAAGCCACTCATACTTAAATTCTCTGGTTCCATAAATGTCAGCCCTAAACACTCGTCCTAAATCTGATTTTTTAGATTGAAGACCCTCTTTTTTCACAAAGAAGCAAATACTGACACCTTGCTGTATGTTAAATACGTTGTCGTCGGCGCTTCCATCGGGCGATGTTTCTTTTTTCTTTTTATTACCATGCAGGTCTAAAATGTAAAGCTCATCAAAGTCTTTTAGAAGAGCCTCCCTCATTCCTCTGAAAGTTGGATTTTCAAGATATCCGTGATTAGTAATAAACGCGACAACTCCAGAGCCCGTTTGCTCTATTCGCCAATGTGCGAACCTAATGAATTTCACATAATCATCGTTTAGCCATTTTGGATTTCGCTCACCAAGAGGCTGACCTTCGCATTCAAAATAATTTGCGCACTTCTTGTTTGCTATATTGTCATGCCCTCGCATGAGCGACCGAATCCAAGGCCCATCATTTTGTGATTCCGCAGAGTAAGGCGGATTGCCAGTAACTACCATAATGGCCTTGTCTCTTTTAATTCGAGCCGCCGCATCCGCTTCTTCCGAAATGAAAT
>CAZFSX010000496.1:0-1616 GCA_964522115.1 uncultured Pseudobdellovibrionaceae bacterium
TTGCTCTTGTTTGGTGACCATATCTTGTCCAAAAACAGAGATCCTTGGGTCGAACAAAAAAGTAACGTAGCCTAGGGTTTCGATAGGCAATACAAAATAAATTAATGGGCTGTTTTTGTAGCCATCAAATTCGCGGTCGGTGCGCCAGGTTATGAATTGTGCACCACCTATTGTCGTAGTTTGAAAATCTGTTGGTGCTTTTATTGCGTCCTCGGCGTATTCTTCAGCAGAAACTGGTTTGCCCATATCATCAAAATGATACTTTTGATTAAATCCTTTCTCACCATTTAAGTACTCTTCGTACGATTGTTTTATGTGCTGTAGCAGGTCTGTGTTCTTAGGCAAAAGGCTATAGTCGATCCCCACTCTCAGGCTGCCAAGCTGCCCACCTGGCCCCTGAGATTTTTTGCCACAGTAATCCCATTTGCCTACGTCGATAAACTCATATTTCCGCCAAGTGTAGGTTTATGATTTTGTAAGACGTTCAGGATTAATTTGAAAGCTTTTGGCGCTATCCCTTTGATAAAGTTTGTCAAAATTGAGTTCTTTCGTAAAATTGCCCGGCATTGTATAGAAAATACTAAGTCGATGCCCTATGTGAATAACCTTTTCAAACGGCTGATTAAAATCCGGGCCGGAAAGGGGGGCGGCTTTTGCGCACCCTAATAATTGACTAAACAAAGAGAACATAAGCAATATATTTTTGCGGGTGTAATTCATGATGTCGACATTTCTGTGAATGAATAAACGGATCTGCTGCCATCTGGGCGCCTGCTTTCGGCCCAGGTAATCGATTTGCGTGACATTTTTAAAATCACTGGTGAAAACAAGTCAATAATGATAGGTCTTTTCGCTTAAGGAATGCAAAGCGCGTGGGATTTCGATAGTGTTGAGGTTGTCGCCCGCCTCGTTATTACCGAAACAACTGATGATGATCTAAGCAAAAATTTGATCTGAAGATAGTTCGATGATTAATGCTTATCAGCACATCGAGTGCCAAGCAATTTTTTATTTGCCGACTACTGGAATCTATGAAAAACTTCCTTACCCGCTTTAGCGTCATGGATTGTTCCAAAAAAATGTTCATTGGCTGCGTTAAAACTCACTTTTTTGTGGGGCGCCAAACAAAGTTCCCTTAGTCTTAGCTTCGCCGCCTATATTTTTCACAAGTTCCCCAGCTAACGTAAAAATGCATTTAAAAGATTTGCTAGCACGAAAAATATTTAGTGAAATTGGGTGGTAACTTCATTATTAAGGTTGTTAGGCCACTCTTTTTTGTCGTTATATAGGGATGATGTGAACAAGATTCATGTGTTGTTACGCTCGCTCGTCTGGTTTGGAAAATGATGTAGCCAATTTAACAGCGGTGACAGGAATAAATCGGATGTCTACTTAAGTAGGGATAGTTGTTGCCAAAACGCTTAACCCCACCAGCTCCACACTACTTCATACCCGCTGAGATGTATCTTCATTGCCATTGAGGCGTCACAAATTAGCAATAATCCACCGGGATGATGGGGTGTCTTCCGAGCCCTTATTACTGGGGAGACCAGAATCAACTGGGATACTAAATAGGTGCCCTCCAGCGCTCGATGCGATTCTGCCCATTGAACCCG
>CAZFSX010000497.1:0-1602 GCA_964522115.1 uncultured Pseudobdellovibrionaceae bacterium
AGAGAACAACTTTCTTCCCCCAATAATCTTCTAAACTTTTCTTTACTTCTTCTGACGTCACATCAAATTGAATTTTTATAACGCTTTTTTTCATCCTCAACCCACTTTCCTTCCAAAGATAGAGGGCCTATCTAGACTGTGATGGCAAAAACTTGTCAAGCCCGTGACATGTTCTGTTAAAAAATCATGATTCCCTCTTGCAAGAAATGCGATCCTCTTCTTAGAATAAAAGAAGAACACCAACGAAGGAAGACTCATCATGGAAAAGATCTGGCTTAAATCCTACCCTAAAGTGATTCCCCACGAAATCGACTTTGGACACTATCGCCAAATCATGGACGTCTTCGACGAGTCCATTCGAAAATTTAGATCCCTGAACTCCTTCACGAACATGGGAACAACTTTAACCTATCATGACTTGGATGTCCTGGTTGGTAACTTTGCCTCATTTCTTCAGCATGAACTTCAATTAAAAAAAGGCGATCGCATTGCGATTCAGATGCCCAATCTTCTGCAATTCCCCATCGCTTTGTTCGCAGCCCTTCGCTTAGGTTTGGTCGTCGTCAATACAAACCCCTTGTACACGGCTCATGAAATGCAACATCAACTGAAGGATTCTGGAGCCAAAGCCATTGTTATTCTGGCGAATTATGCTCATCTTCTGGAAAAAATTATCTCTCAAACAGATATTCAATCTGTGGTTGTCACCGAAGTAGGAGATCTGCTGAATTTCCCTAAGGGCTTGGTGGTGAACGCCGTTTTAAAACATGTGAAAAAGATGGTTCCCAACTACAAGCTTCCGCAGGCCTATCGCTTTCGCCAAGCACTGGAACTTGGATCCACAAAGGCCTACCATGCTCCCCCGATCGATCTGGAAGATCTGGCCTTCCTGCAATACACCGGTGGAACCACAGGTGTTTCTAAGGGAGCCATGCTGACCCATAAGAATATTCTTGGAAATATGTTGCAAATCTACGCCTGGATGCTGCCCCTGCTGGAAGAACGCAAGGAAATGGTCGTCACGGCTTTACCCATGTACCATATCTTTTCACTGACCGTGAATACTCTTAGCTTTCTTCGATTAGGAGCTGAAAATATTCTGATCACAAATCCAAAAGATATTCCCGCATTCATCGCCGAGTTACGCAAATATCCATTTTCGGTCACAACAGGCGTGAACACTCTGTTCAATGCGCTGATGAATCACAAGGATTTTTCAAAAATCAGCTTTTCACGATGCAAACTTCACGTTGCCGGAGCCATGGCTCTTCAAACAGCTGTTGCTGAAAGATGGTACCAAAAAACGAAAACCAAAATTTACGAAGGCTATGGATTGACTGAAACATCTCCTGTTGTCTGCTGCAATCCCATCGACAATACAGATATTGTTGGATGATGACAATATGGAAGTTCCCATGGGCCAACCCGGCGAACTTTGTGTGAAGGGACCCCAAGTGATGAAGGGGTATTGGAATCAACCCCAAGAAACAGAAAAAGTGTTTTACAACGGATGGCTTCGCACGGGTGACATTGCTGTCGCCAGCGACAATGGATTTTTTAAAATTGTAGATCGTAAAAAAGATATGATTCTGGTTTCAGGAT
>CAZFSX010000498.1:0-1600 GCA_964522115.1 uncultured Pseudobdellovibrionaceae bacterium
AACTATTTCTTGGAAGTAGTCTTTGGATGAACTTAAGATTCCAATCTTACTTTCAGCATCCGACACGACAAGTCCCCTTTCTTTCCGATAATGACTTATCGGCAGAGTCTTGTCTTATTTTAGCACGATCTTAGGTAAAAATAAAAACCTCAACCCGACAAAGGTAGAGGTTCATCATTTTGAGACAGAATAAGAAGGAATTGACCTTCAGATGAAAATTACCCTGTTTTTTTATTAGATACAGCCTGCAGAAGACCAAGCATCTTTTTTTCTTTGGCAACGCTTGGATCTTCAGGTTGAGTGGCTTCTAAGCGAGAAATTGCTTCTTTGCGTTTTTCGATTTCAATGGCACGCTCAATGGATTTTAAAAGCTCTGGGACTTTGAATGGCTTTTCAATCACATCACAGATACCAAGCCGCACGGCGGAAAGGAAGACGTCTTTTTTTCCCTCTCCGGTCAGAAACAAAATCGGAGCATGGTTCCCGAGTGCTCTTAGATTTGTGACAAAGTCAGTTCCTGACATCTGCGGCATATTGATATCTGTAATAATGAAATAAACATTTTTTTCTTTAGCGATGGTCAAAGCATCCTGTCCATTCGAAGCTGTATAGACTTTGTCGAAGTGATCAGAAACGCTATCAACAAGAATCTCCAGAATGTCAGGACAGTCTTCAACAAGTAAAATCGATTCGTGTTTTTTCTGTGTTGTGTTCATACATCCTATCTAACGGAACTTCTTCCTTTAAAGTTGAGTTAAATTTGGTTAAGTTTTGGTTCGATGGGTCCAGCCACACTTAAAACGCATTTTGAAGAAAAGATTTCCTGGCTCAGCTTGAGAATATCTTGTCTTGAAACACTCATGATACGGTTTTTGATCTGAGAAAGGTCTTGATGATCTAGACCATAAATTTCATTGTAAAGAATATCTGCTGAAATTGCCGATGTTCTCTGAAGTTCAATATCATGATGACCTAAAATGTATCTCTGAGCTCGATCCAATTCCTCTTCTGAAATCAATGTGGTCGATAACTTATCAAACTCGGCATGCATCATTTGAATGGCCTTATCAACCTTATCTGGAGAACACCCAATGTAAGAGCCAAAAAAACCTGTGTCTAAGCCCTCCAATTTCATCGGAGATACAGAGTAAGCCAAAGAGGCTTTGTCTCGAAGTTCGATGAATAGACGACCGCCCTGCCCAGCAAGAACGGATTCAATGATATCTAAAACAGGACGACGTGAATCCGTCAGGGTTAATCCACGATATCCAAGTAAGACATGGGATTGTTCTTTTTTCATCACATGAAATGAATACAAATTTTCTTTCAAAGGCAAAACGTCTTGAGCGGGCATTTGAACTTTATGGTGGGGCATACGTTCTGTCCAATGTTCGATGGCTTCTAGCCATGCCTCGCGATCAAAACGACCGGCAACACAAAGGTGTAAATTTTTTGTCGATGCCCACTTTTCAAAATGCTTTTTTGCATCAGATAGTTTCAACCCAGAAACAGAATCTTTCGTTCCAGAGGACTCCAGTGAATACACATGTTGTCCAAACATTTTTTTCATAAATTGAGCATGGGCAATTTGAAATGGATT
>CAZFSX010000499.1:0-1592 GCA_964522115.1 uncultured Pseudobdellovibrionaceae bacterium
AAGGCAGCCCTGACGGCCACAGGACACCCAGAGGCAGAAATCACTTTGAAAGTAGGCGGCCAAGTTTTTACAGAATCAGAACTTGAGCCTGATGACACTCAAAGTTTTTCATGTGAGACGCAAGGGCGTGATGATGTCAGCATGGATATATTTTTCCCGAAGCTTGCCTTTTTTGATGTTGAGCTTGGTTTGGCATTTGTTTTTGCATTAGCTGCCCTTCTTGTTCTTAAAGTTTTATTCTCGATTTTACTTAAAGAACTGCAAAATAAATTTATGACGGAGACTGACAGACGATTGTCAGTGATCCTTGGTTTTTCCGATACCGAGAAAACAAAATCTGCAACATGGATTAACTGGCTATTTAAAACCAATCCCAGTTCGGTTGTTGAATTTAAGACAAGACTTAAAAAGCTTGAAGATAAAGTTTCAAAACAATCAAAGATAATTACAACCCAGGCCCAGGAAAAAGCATGGAATGAGTTTCAACTCACACAAGCAAGAAAATTTAAAGACCTTGCCCATCAAGTAAGACATGACCTTAGGCAATCACTTGGTGTTATCAAGTCAGCGGTCAGTACGTTGCCACCGCATCAATCCGAAAAAAATATTTTATCAGGAGCTATCTCAAGTCTTGAGTTTATGGTCGATGACTTGAAAGAGCGCGAATATAAAAATATTGAAATAGATTCTGAACCTCTTGAAGTTTTAGAAGTTGTGCTAGATGAAGTGATTTCAGAGCAACGTGTTTTCCTAGGGGCCGACTCTAAAATAAAATTGTCATTGAGCCTAAAAAGTCATGAACTTAATTTGGTTCAAATTCAATCAGCGGCATTAAAGCGAGTATTTACAAATCTCGTTAGAAATTCCATAGAGGCCATCAATGCTGTTGGAGCTGTATCCGTTATAATTACAAAACCGAATCCTGATAAAGTTCTTATTGCGATTGAAGACACTGGATCGGGATTTTCAGAAGAAGCCATGAAAAATCTTTTCAAGAAAGGATTTACGACAAAACAGACTGGCTCGGGCCTTGGGCTTTCTTTTTGTCTTGAAAAAATCCGTGAATGGGGTGGTTTTCTTTGTGTTGACCCATCCTCACAGAAAACTAGAATTGAAATAGAGCTTCCTGTATCTGAAAAGTCAGTATCATTTGCTCATCCGTTGATTTTAGCTGATCTAAACGATGCCATTATCATTGACGATCACCCTATGGAAAATGAGCTTGGCCATCTTATGAAGGCAAAGCCCGTAATCATCCGAACTCTTGCAGAGTTTGAGCAAATGCAGCAGCAGAATAAAACTAAGTCGCACCACACTCTTGTTTTTGATCTCCATTTAGAAGGTGGCCGTAAGGCCCTAGAGGTCATTGAGGATCTTCCCAGCGGCACTGACTATATATTTATGACCAGCGATTATTTAAGCTCGGCTCTGCTAGACGCCGCCGAGAAGGGACAATTTTTGGTGATTCCTAAAGATTTGATGGGTCATGCCCTAGAAGGCACCGAGGATTTGGCCAGTCAAACTATGGAGCCCAGCCCCGTAATAGCATGTTTAGAAACGTAAGCTTCAATATAACGCAGTATAGGGTTTGG
>CAZFSX010000500.1:0-1584 GCA_964522115.1 uncultured Pseudobdellovibrionaceae bacterium
TCCATCCATCCATCCATCCATCCATCCATCCATCCATCCATCCATCCATCCATCCCAATTCTGTCCTTGAATTTATCCCATTTCTTGATTACATCTCTGGCTTCGGAATGAAAAAAGAATCCACCACGATCAACCTAAAAAGAACTGAAAATCCCAAGGAGACTCGTCCATGAATCACTGGCTGATGAAAAGCGAACCTGATGTTTTTTCTTTGCAAGATTTAAAGAAAGACAAAACAACCTGGTGGACAGGAGTACGAAATTACCAAGCACGAAACTTTATGACTCAACAAATGAAGCCTGGTGATCTTGTGCTCTTTTATCATAGCAATGCCACGCCCCCCGGGATTGCAGGTCTTGCCAAAGTTTCTCAATCTGCCAAAGCAGATCCGACGGCCTTTGATAAAAAATCAGAATATTATGACCCGAAATCCACACTTGAAAAACCAATTTGGGAATGTGTTCAAGTCGAATTCCAAGAGGAGTTTTCCCACTTCATCACCTTGCAAGAACTTCGAGAACATCCCGAGCTTCAAGAAATGCTTGTCCTAAAAAAAGGACAACGATTGTCCATTCAACCTGTGGATAAAAAACATTTTGAATTTCTGTGCAAACAAGGACGAGCAAAATGAAAATCCATCTGGCTCCCATGGAAGGAGTCGTCGATCATATTCTGCGAGATCTTTTGACGAAGCTTGGTGGCATTGATGCCTGCGTGACGGAGTTTATACGAGTCACCCAGTCCGTCCTGCCCGATCGTGTGTTTTTAGACTATTGCCCCGAGCTAACAACAAATTCCTGCACTCCCTCTGGCACCCCCATCAGCGTTCAACTTCTTGGGAGTGACTTGGACATGCTTGCCGCCAACGCTCAACAAGCCGTCAAATTAGGAGCCAAATGCATCGATATGAATTTTGGTTGCCCAGCCAAAACTGTGAATCGTCACGATGGTGGAGCTGTGCTATTAAAAAATCCTGAACGTCTGTACCAAATTCTTCATCGACTTCGCACAGAGATTCCCATAGAAATTCCAGTCACAGCAAAAATGCGCTTAGGCTTTTTAGATAAGTCCTTGTATCTGGAAAACGCTGAAGCCTGCGAACAAGCTGGCGCCGCACATTTGGTCGTCCATGCGCGCACCAAAGAAGAGGGCTACCGACCTCCAGCGCACTGGCACTTCATTGCAGATATTCGTCAACGCCTTCGCATTCCTGTCATTGCCAATGGAGATATTTTTACAGTGCAAGATTTTCTTCGCTGCCAGGAAATCACCGGATGTGATCAATTTATGCTAGGCCGTGGTCTTTTGCAGAATCCATTCCTTGCATTGGAAATCAAAAACCATGATGCACAAATCGTCGTGCCCCAAAACTCAAGGACTGCTGCTGACCCTCATTCTTTAGCAGAACTGCTTCAAAACTTTTTTTCTCGTCAACGAGAAGTTTCTGATAAATTAGCAGTTGCTCGCACGAAAATGTGGATGAAGCAATTGACGTCCTCCCACCCTTCTCTGATTCCACTATTTGATAGGATCAAAATTCAGTTGGATGCCTCGTTGATGGAAAAAACTCTGCAGGAGTTTTTT
>CAZFSX010000501.1:0-1584 GCA_964522115.1 uncultured Pseudobdellovibrionaceae bacterium
TCTAAATTTGTATTCAATGGTTTGGCATTAGAGGACGTATGCATTGATTGATACATCATCAAAGAAGATAATTGCTCTCTTTTTCCTAAAAGTTCACGAAGTTTATTTAGGTACTCATTTTTGCAAGTTATTATAACCTTTCCAATTTGAATGCCACTGGGTAATGTAAATCCATCTTTAGCGTCCACAGTAGAAACTATTTGGAAAACATCATTGTATTTTAATGAACAAATCGAGTTCCCAGGTTGAGTATAGCATCGTGGATGACTGTTGTAGGCCACTTGCTTAAGCTGATCGCAGTTTGCAACATAGGATGGAGATAGGAGTCTACCCACAAGATCCTCTTGCAAACACACGAGCGTTGCATCTCGCCATTTAAGTCCCTCAGGGCTAAGATTTGACTCATTCAGTGAGTTAAATCGGTGGCAGTATTTTTCTCCGTAAGCCAAAGGGTAGCCGCTATCACCGCAATGGTACTTCTCCTCAAGACATTCGCGGTAAAATCCGCACTCGTTCGGTTTTGGTTTAAGGCACGAGGCGGGAACCGCCCCGGCTGTTGAAAGGAATGTGAGGAGCATTCCTAGGATTGATGATTTGATCAATGGCATATTGTAAGTTCCTTTCAGCGGTTGCCTTCTTATTACAAAGAAATAAAAGCAAGCATTGTGCCACCATCAGGTCTTTTATATGTGATTTGGAAATATATTTTCTTAAAAAAAGGAAAAACGTCTTTTTATAGAGACTTTCGATTAAATAAAAAAGGGCCACCAACAAAGTTGGCAGCCCTTACTCCGAGACATGGGTGGAATCCTTTATTTCGGAGGTTGATAAATTAAAAGTTCGATTGTGATAGGGGATTCTTCCTTGCCTGCCCCGCCAACAACTAAGATACTTCTTTTGTCGCTTAGAATAGCAGATTTAAAAAAGGTTCTTGGGAATTTTAAACCAGGAGCTGGTGTAATTTTGTTTGTGACTGGGTCAAAAACCATAATTTCATGACTCGAAGATTTAACGATTTCAGACGATCCTTTAAAGTATTCGCCACTTTTTTGACCACCGATAAGCAAAACACGTCCATCGAGCATTTCATGAGTCGTCATATAGCCAGACGGGTTCTTCATTTTAGTCGTTAGCAATTGGATTTCTCCAGTTGAAAGATCAAGCAATTCCAGATCGTCAACAGCAGCGAAGCATTCATTGGAACTCGTTGAGTTTCCACTCAGAGATGTCGCAGGGACGCACTTTTCAGTCGTTTCCGTTTTAACTGTTTTCCCATATTGAAATCCACCACTTATTAAAATTTTTCCATTTTTTAAAATTGTTGCATTGTGACCGAATCTACCAATATTAAGCTCACCTGGGTAAAGTTCAGAATCTCCACTATTGACATCAATCAGCTCTATTGATTTCAGTGTAGATTTGGATGAAATTCCACCAATAACTAAAATTTTACCATCCCCTAAGTCGGTTGCTGTATGTTCCGCTCTTGGAAAAATAAGTTTACCGATTCTATTTACAGACCGTCTTTTTGGTTCGATGAGATCAATAGACTGACTGACGTTATAGCTTCTTTTTGAAAATGAA
>CAZFSX010000502.1:0-1577 GCA_964522115.1 uncultured Pseudobdellovibrionaceae bacterium
CACGTCAAAGATATGCATGCCGTATCTACTGGAAAAAAAGAATTGACCATCGAACCCATTTGCATCAATGACATCGTCGAACAAGCTCAGTTTATTTTTTCAGAACGCTTAAAAGAAAAAAACCTAAAGCTTCTGTTTGAAAAAACTACAGAAGAACAAATTTTTGTTCAGGCCGAAAAAGTAAGCTTAAGCAATAATGTTTTAAATAATCTTATTTCGAATGCCATCAAATTTAGTGAATCGGGTCGATCCGTCACAGTTCGCATCGCCGCAGATTCAGCCAAAGTCTACATACAGGTCAGAGATCAAGGTATCGGAATTCCCACAGAGATGATCCCTCTGCTCTTCAAATCCGATATAAAAACATCACGTCGCGGTACTTCCGGAGAAAAAGGAACAGGGTTTGGAATGCCAATCGTCAAAGCCTACTGTGATCTCTTCGGCGCTAAAATCCAAATTGAAAGTAAAACAAAGGATGAATTCCCTTTTGATCATGGAACATCTTTTTATCTAACCTTCCCGAGAGTTTATCCAGAATTTCAAAAAAAATCAGCGTAGGTCTTCTTCGCCATTCTTCGTTATCACTTGTCATACAATGAACTACCTGAAAAAATACATTCCAACTTCTTCGAAAGGGAACACATGAAATTTCGTGATTATCTTCCTTATTTTAAAAGTTCATTTTGGGTGACAGGTATTTTTTCTTTGATTGGTGGGTCTATTGGCTATTATTACAATCCAACAATGGAGGGATTCTTTAGCGCTCTTTTTATCGTCCTCATTTTAAGCGTTCTTGAAGTGTCTTTATCTTTTGATAATGCTGTCGTAAATGCCACGGTTCTGAAAGATATGGATCCTGTATGGAAGCATCGATTTATCACTTGGGGTATGGCGATTGCTGTTTTTGGAATGCGTCTTGTTTTTCCTCTTCTGATAGTTGCTATTGTTGCCCATCTGGGACCCTGGGATGCCATTATTTTGGCTGCAACAAATCCAAATGAGTATGCTCGCATTATGACCAGCGTTCACCATGAGGTCGCGGCTTTCGGCGGAAGCTTCCTCTTGCTTGTCGGATTAAAATATTTTTTTGATACTCAAAAAGAAAATCATTGGATTCGTTGGATTGAAGAACCCCTGGTCAAAGTCGGCCGATTGGAGGCTGTCGAAGTCGGGATTGCTCTGGCTATTTTAGTGGGATTTTCAAAACTTGTCGATCCTCAGGAAAGTTATGCGTTTTTAGTTTCTGGCGTCTTTGGAGTTATTACTTTTCTACTTGTGGAAGCCATCGGCACATTTCTGCAAGTACCTTCCTCAACCACGCAAGATCTTTATAAACTAGGCCTTTCCAATTTTATCTATCTGGAAGTCCTAGATGCTTCCTTTAGCTTTGATGGAGTTGTGGGTGCCTTTGCCATCACAAATAATTTATTCATTATTGCCATTGGCTTAGGAATCGGAGCCATGTTCGTTCGTAGCCTAACAATCATGATGGTGGAAAAAGGGACCTTAGACGCATTCAAGTATCTTGAACATGGAGCCTACTATGCCATCGCCGCCCTTGCTGCGTTGATGTTTCT
>CAZFSX010000503.1:0-362 GCA_964522115.1 uncultured Pseudobdellovibrionaceae bacterium
GTTCTCTAAAAAGCATTGGGCTTTGAAGGATATTACTTTTGATGTTCTGGAAGGAGAAACGTTGGGTGTCATTGGTAAAAATGGTGCTGGCAAAAGTACGCTGTTAAAGCTACTGGGTCGGATATTAAAGCCAGATGCAGGCTCCGTCGGTGGTGTGGCACAAAAAATCCAGTTGTTATCGTTGCAAGTTGGGTTTGTGGCTGAATTAAATGGTATAGAAAATGTAGTGCTAAGTGGAATGTTGTTGGGTTTGTCTAAGAAACAATGCCTTGAGCGAATGGATGCAATCGTTGATTTTTCTGGTCTTGGTTCGGCAATTCATGATCCGAGAGCGCAAATGATCTCCCCGGAAAGTTTTCTTC
>CAZFSX010000503.1:372-1577 GCA_964522115.1 uncultured Pseudobdellovibrionaceae bacterium
GCAAGATTAGGGTTTGCGGTGAGTTGCCAGACAGATCCTGATGTATTGTTGTTAGATGAAGTGCTGGGCGTGGGTGATAAAGACTTTAAACAAAAAAGCCGCGAGTTTATTGTCGATAGAATGCAGTCAGAGCGTTCTTTCGTCCTGGTTTCTCATAATGAGGCGACTATCTTGGAGCACTGTAAGCGGTCCGTCTGGATTGAAGATGGCGTGGTTAGAGCGTACGGGGCATCTGATGAGGTGATCAAAGCTTATCAAGGCGATCAAAAATTAACAGCGTAAGAGGTGAGGCAGTATGTTCGGTAGAAAAAAGAACAGCTCTCCATTGATGGAAAAAGAGAAAAACACGTCAGCTGGTTCTGTTGGTTATGGAGATGACAATACGCCATTTTTTATTTTAGGCTGTGTTAGATCCGGCACTACATTGTTGCGGGATATTTTGAGGGTGCATCCCCGTTTGGAGTCCCCTGAAGAGACGCATTTTTTTCGATGGGCGGATCCGTATGGAAGTCCGCGCTATGAGAAAAATTATGTAGGGTCAAAACTATTTAAAGAACATCGCGATCTAGATGGAGTGTCTGACAAGGATTTTCATAACTGTAGAGTAATTGCGAGAGACAGGAAAGAAATATCTGACTTATACGGGAAAAGTTACCTCGCAGCGCAGAATAATATTGATGGGCGCTGGTTCGATAAGACGCCGCAGAATGTGTATAACATTCTTTTGTTGGGGAGCATGTACCCTTCCGCCAAATTCGTACATATTTATCGCGGTCCATTGAATGTCGTGGCCAGCTTGAAGGAAGGGAAAGTCATGGCTAAGCATGATGTAAAGGGCGCAGTCAATTACTGGATGGAGTCCATGATCATTATTAACGAGTATAAAAAAAATCCAGGTGGCGATGGTCGTTTTATAGAGGTTAAATATGAGGATATGGTGGCTAATCCCAAGCCTATTGTAGACGGCATATTTGAGTTCGTTAATGAAGACCCAGCATTGATGGATTATAAAAAAGTATCTACACACAAGGAAAAGGATAAATACAAAAAAGTGCTCAGTGAAGTGGAGATTGAGTACGTACTCAAGGCGACGGAAAGGTTTAGATTGCAGTACGGCTACGTTTAGAGGCTTGCGCCTGTGCAGGAACGCTTAGGTGAAATTGTCTTTGTTTTGGGGATGCATCGGAGTGGTACTTCGGCTGTCG
>CAZFSX010000504.1:0-1576 GCA_964522115.1 uncultured Pseudobdellovibrionaceae bacterium
CTTCTGCAGAAACTTCTTTAGTATCAAAAAAAGTAACTCCTTGAGAAATTTCATGCCCATTTCCTTTGGCTTTATCAAGAATATTATAACCGTCATTTATATCAAATGGCTTTATCTCTGTTGAGCCGAAGTTCGAGCCATACACTACGCCTGCCGCCGACATTGAGAGATCGACACGTATGACGTGATTTGTGGGATGATCAGTGGGTTTAGATAAAATTTTATCAACACCGCTACCTGCATTATTTAAATCTCGATTAACCTGATACCCTTTTGCGGCAATAAAAACCGCCGCCTGAGAAGCTTCTTTTGAGTAACCCTTTTTCACAAGCCAATGCCCCAGGTATGCGTTTAACCAAAAATGATATGGCTTAGGGGTGATACAGGAACCAGTCATTTCTTTTGGGTAAGCATAGTGACCATCACCATTCAATCGTTGGGCAAAATCTAAATACGTTATTGCAGTTCCAATGACACTTAGTCCAACAACTGCGAAAGAAGCTGAAGCAGGGGTATCAAACGCTGCCATTCTGAAACCAGTGTTGTGGCCACCATTTCCATATAGAGCTAGAACTTGCCAAGTAGCCTGCTCAGACTTTTTGTCATCAAGGCCTGCATTTAAGAATCCTTGTCTTATATCTGTGAAGACTCGTCCCGGCAGCTTAGACTTCATCCGGCCTATCATAATCAGAGCCGCTTGTCTTGTCCCCTCAATGAGAGTTTTATCGCTAGTAAAACTCTTCCAGACGTCTGGCAAAATCATATTTGAATTAAAGCGAAGTTCTTTTCTGAGGTCATCAACAGCGGACGTGCAAGAGATAGAGTCAAAAACTGAAAGTTGAGCGCAAGCAGCAATCGCTGAAGCTTTTTGCGCAACTTGCTCTTGATATCCCTTCTCTTGTGACTCTTGTCCTAATTCATCAATACTCATTGTTTTTCCACCAAATTTTTGAGTAAACTGCTTTACAATACCGCTAAGTTTTGCAGGCTTGTTGGATCGCAGATAATCTTCTGCAGCATTCAATGAGTATAAACTTATATCTGCGCCGGTAAGGGCTTCCAATACAGCCTCTTTTTGAGCATCTAAAATTGGAACAAGTCCGCGATCCCAGGGGCCATTGAAAACATTAAAACCTTTAAGTTTTTGTTGTTTATACTGTTCTTCAGCCAGGTTATATTTTTCTTTTAAAGTCTTAACCTCGTCTGAGTTTTCTACACCTCGGGTCCAAAGATATCTATCCAGCATTGTACTTAAACAAATATCAGGATTTGTAGAGCCGCTAGTATTCTGTGCAGCTCTGACAATAATCGGCAAAAAAATCGATGTAGATACGACTATTCTGATAAGAATATTTTTTGTTTTCATGTAGATCTTATGAAGCAAAACTTGTACCAGTTCAATACGGGGGGATGGATTGGTGTCTAACAGTTCAACACCGATCAAAGTAAGTAAAATATTGATAATAAAGGTTATTAAAGTAGATAGATACATTTGGACCATATTGAAGCGGGTGGTAATATTTCTTGAATGTTGGGGACATCGAAGCATTTGACGATCATTATATGCCCCCTAGTA
>CAZFSX010000505.1:0-1574 GCA_964522115.1 uncultured Pseudobdellovibrionaceae bacterium
TCTGCTTCGAGTTATCAAAGCATTGCTTGATATTTTGACACGCATAAACCATTTTATCCGACAATCTGTCAAAGGCATTCCTTCCAAGGGATGTTTTTTGAGCCTAAGGGGTTAGGTAAGAAGATTAAAAAGACAATCAGAAGGACGATCAAATAGGGGGATTCGCATGAGGATATTTGGGGGGGCGAGACGCCCGCTAATTTTTATTGGCGCGCAGTTAGTGAATGTCTTATTTATGGGACATGTGTTAGCAGCATCGGGTGTTGTTGATACGAAAAAAGCTGCACCAGTGGCGCCACCAAAGGGTGGGACTCTCAATCGAAATTTAGGAGGAGAGCCAAGCAATCTCCATCCAGTCATGGGCTTGGCTGATTATTACAGCTATTTGACCTTTAATTATGTTTGCGACAGTCTCATGAATCGGGACTACACGGATCTGTCATGGAAACCTCATTTGGCAGAAAAATATGAAGTATCTAAAGATGGAAAAGTATATACATTTACCCTTCGGAAGGGATTGACCTTTCATGACGGGAAGCCCATCACTGCCGAAGACGTTAAATTCTCGATGGATGTCATCAAGATTCCAGAGTACAACGCCGCCCATATGATTCCGTACTTTGATGGTATTGAAAAAATCGAAGTCGTTGATTCACTCACCATCAAATTTTACTTGAAAGATACTTATTTTAAGAATTTTGAGTCGATTGCTACTCAGTGGATTATTCCCAAAGCTATTTATAGCGACGTTCAAGGCACTAAAAAGATGACTCGCACTCTCACGTGCTCGGGGCCTTATGTTTTGGAGAAGTTTGATCGAGGTCAAGTCATTACCCTGAAGCGGTTTCCGAATTGGTATGGTTATTCTGATCCAAGCTGGAAATCAGCTTACAACTTTGATCGCATGAATCTCCGTTTCTATACGGAAGAAAACGTGATGATTGAGCACCTGAAAAAAGGAGATCTGGATTTTGTAGAATTGAATCCTGAGGCTTACACGACACGAACCAATGGACCTGAATGGGGAACAAAGGTTATCAAAGTAAAGGCCGAGAATGCAGTTCCACGAGGATATCGTTTTATCGCCTTCAATTTTGAAAGAGAAATGTTCAAGGACAAAAATGTTCGACTTGCACTGGCTCATATGCTCAATCGCGAAGATATGGTGAAGAAGTTTCAATACAATCTGTCAGTGTTAGCGAAATCGCCGGTGGATGTAACGAATGAAGCTTCACCTGACATTTCGCCAATCAATTTTGATCCGAATGTTGCAAAGCAATTGTTGGCGAAAGCAGGCTGGAAGGACACGGATAATGACGGTGTTCTTGATAAAATGATCAACGGCAAGAAAACGAATTTGTCTTTTGATCTTGTCTTTGCCCGTAAAGAACTTGAAAAATATTTTACTGTTTACAAAGAAGACCTTAAAAAAATCGGAGTAAATCTTGAATTGAAATTCCTCGAATGGAATGGCTTTCTGAAACTCGTTGATGATGGAAATTTTGATACGATGTCGATGGGATGGAGCGGGACCTATGATGATGATCCCAAGCAGATCTGGCACTCAACAAGTG
>CAZFSX010000506.1:0-1571 GCA_964522115.1 uncultured Pseudobdellovibrionaceae bacterium
GAACGCATGGTACGCAGTCATCGCAATATTGCCGTGGTGGGTGACGATGATCAAAGTATCTACGGTTGGCGTGGAGCTGTGGTCAGCAATATTTTAGATTTTCCAAAAAATTTTCCTCCCTGCGAAGTGATTCGACTGGAAAGAAACTACCGCAGTACTCCTGAAATCTTGAATATTGCGAATGAAGTGATTGCAAAAAATCAAAAGCGGCATGGAAAGGTTTTAAAGGCACAAAAAGAATTGGGCCTTGGAAAAACTCCAGAGGTCTTCGTTGTTGAAAATGAAGAGGAAGAATCCGAACTGGTGGCCCAAGAAATTCATCGTTGGAAAAAGGAAGGCTTTGAATACAAGGATATAGCAGTCCTTTATCGATCCAATGGGCAGGGCGGTTGGCTGGAGGCGAATTTACGTCGCCATATGATTCCTCATCAAGTCAGTGGAGGGACTTCTTTTTTTGATCGTAAAGAAGTGAAAGACATTTTGGCTTACTTGCGTTGCAGTCTTGGGACTCAGGATGTTTCATTGCGAAGAATTATCAATGTTCCATCTCGTGGAATTGGGGATGTTTCCGTCGAAACCATCGATCAGTATGCCACCGAAAATAAAATGAGTTTTTGGAAAGCAGCTTTGGACTGGCGCCGTGCTTGTGTTGCTGAAAAGGTGGGGGAAAGCATAGATGCTCTTTTTCGATTGGTGGAAGGTTTAGCCGCCAGGATTATGAATCCCTCATCCAATGCCACGGCAGGAGAGGAACTGCTGAAGTTTTTGATGGAGATCGGCTATCAAGAATTGGTCTACAAATCCAGTGATGATCCCTTGGTCTGTCAAAAGCGCTGGATGATGATCGAAGTTTTTTCCAGAGTCTTGGACGGTTTTGTCCAACGTGGAGCCAGAGATGTGGCGACGCTGAAGGATTTTGTGGATGCCATGGAGCTTCGTGATGATGTGGAGTCCGAGTATGAAAAAGATAAAAATAAAGTCAGTCTGATGACCTTGCACGCATGCAAGGGATTGGAATTTCCCGCCGTGATCATGGTGGGATTGGAAGAAGATATTTTACCTCATAAAACTTTGGGAAGTGATATTGATGAGGAACGACGTCTTTTTTATGTGGGGATCACGCGGGCACAACGGGAGTTGGTCATGAGTCGTGCTCAATTCCGTAAACGACATGGAGCTTTAAGGCCCTCGGCACCCAGTCGCTTTTTGTTGGAAGTCAGTCCTGGGCACTATCAGCATTTTCCAGATGGAGTTCGTCCCGTCAGTGGTGCTGCCCGTGAAAGCCTTTTGCAAAACTTCCTGGCGGGTTTGGATCAAAAAATTCAATCCAAAACCTAGTTACCACCTCATCTGTGCACTGGCTTAAGCGCTTTGTCGCAGAGCTCGGCGAAGAATTTTTCCCACATTGGTTTTAGGAAGTTCTTTGCGAAACTCGATAAATTTGGGAATTTTATAACCAGTTAAGTTTTCACGACAATGTTTGATGAGATCTTTTTCCAAAAGAGTGGGATCTTTTTTCACCACAAAAATTTTGACAACCTCTCCGGATTTTTCATCAGGAACACCTACGG
>CAZFSX010000507.1:0-1558 GCA_964522115.1 uncultured Pseudobdellovibrionaceae bacterium
GAAATCTTTCCTATCAAATAGCCGATCAGCTTGTTCAAGTTATCCAGCGAGAAAGACAAAAAAGCCCCCTTCTTCAACGAGTCATTTCCACAGATCATATTCAACAAATGCATGCTGAAATTATCAGACGAGCAGATATTCGCTACAAAGATCATTTGGGACAACCGCAAGCTTTCAATATGGCGCTTAAAAATTTTAATTCTATTTATTCGCCACTTCCAATTTTATTGGGTTTAGATTCCAAAACTTTGAAACGCCTGAAAGCACAAGCCGAAGAAAGCTTTTATGAAGGACTTCCAGAGTCTGATAAAAATCAAATTCAGGAATTGAGACAAGAACTTAAAGGGTTAGCAGCTTTAGTCAATGATTCCTACCTATCGGAAACCCAACGATCTGTGCTTACGAATAAAATGACACCCTTGAGACAACAACTCAAAATGTTAACCACAGATAAGTTTGAAAAGTCCTATAAGGCTGAAGAAAATGAACTTCAAGCATTGTTAGAAAAAATTCAGGCCACAATCCAGCGAAATCTAAAATTTGCGACTATCCAAATGGGCACTTTACCTGCCAATGGAATGACGGGATCTAATAGGGATCTGGTCCTTGGAGAAATCCATCCTAAGTATCCAAAAGAAGATGTCTTCAAATCCGTTGAAATGGAATTGATTCGCATCTTGAGTGAAAATTATTAAAGATCATTCGTCAGATTTTCATCATTTCGAAATTACTTCTGTTGAGATCATAAAAAAACCCACAAGCTTGTGCTTTGTGGGTTTTTTGTTTCCAAGTTGAAACAACGCCTTAGCAATTATTTTGTCAAATAAAATACATAAGTAGAACGAGCTCCCGTGAAGTTTGCTAAGCATGCCGACTTCGATGTGCTAGTTGTAATTTCTGATGATTGGTATGTTGCCAACATTTTTGTATCAGAAATTTTCTTGATCGTTAATGCACCTGTTTCGATCACTTTACAATTCACGAAGTTATTGCTGCTAACTTGAACGCCGCGATAACCCTCTTGTCGTGAAAGAATGGATCCGCCTGATCCATCAGAGAATGGATTAAATTGCTCCATAAAAATCAATGACTGAGGACGGAAGCTGACCACTGCAAATGTTGCTGGATCCGATGATGTCCAATCTGTATCCAAGCGAGGTAAACATGCACTGGCATTGCTCATACCGCTAGACCAGTAATAGTTGGCATAACATTGCAATTGCTGAATTTGCTTTGCACTTGTGGAAGTATTCATTGCACTACAAAGTGTTCCACTTGCAACTTTTGAAGCATTCATATCACTAAAGTTGAAGCTAGCACTGGATTGAACAACATTCGATCCATCAACAACAGCATATTTATTCGTACATGTTACAGCTGTACTGACAGAATTGATCGTTGCAGTCCCCGTGCAAGTATTTGTTTTGATGCCATTGGAATCTGTCGTTGTCGAACAGTTGTTGACTCCTGTCCAATCAGTTAAATTCACAGCATCTCCGGCAGAATTCGTACATCCACCAGAAAGGTTCAGTTGGTAATTGGAATTGCTATCGGGTCC
>CAZFSX010000508.1:0-1557 GCA_964522115.1 uncultured Pseudobdellovibrionaceae bacterium
ATCCCAAAAGCAGCTTTCCCAGTGTGCCTCCGAAATAGTATAAAAAAAGATAGCGATATAAAAACTGCATGATAAAGCATAATCCCAACCACTTCCAACTGACCATCCATGTATGAAATCGAAAAAAGTTTACAATCAGCTGAATCCATACGGGTAGAAATAGAACCCCTAATACCCCTCGATCAATCCAAACCGCCAACCAACGACGTAGTGTACTTGGAACAAACACCATACTCATTCCTTTATTTTTCTTTCTAAAGCAATCTGAAGCGCTTCTTCTTTGGAAGAAACTTTACCCTCCAACTGCAGGTAATACAACTCCTCCAAAACTTGCCCTAATTTTCTTCCCTGAAAAGAAGAAAGCAAATCCTCCGCTTTCACCCAAGGCAATGGCAAATGGGTGATGAGATGCCCATAGCGATTTAAAAATTCTTTCCACCACAAATCTTCTCGTGCCCAAAAAGAGGACAAATAAGCCCCGACAGCGGCACTGGACCACACAAGCAAAGGCCCTAACCTCTGAGTTTGAAAATTTTGCTTTTGCTGAACACACTTCAGAACCTCTTGAAGAAAATTCTTTTCATGCCTTGAAAAGCTCATACTATTTTCTATGGATACCCAAGTCACACCTGCCTGAAGATGAAGTTGCACCAAAAAATCTGCCCATCGAGTTTTCAGATCTTCTGCATCTTTTGGCGGTAATAAAAAGGCAAAATGTTCCTGTTGAAAAAGAACTTCCTTCTGAAACAAAACAGACCAAACCTTTAAACTCTGCCCCTGCTGCAATGCTTTCAGCATCCAAGGACCTTTCAGAAGCTTTTCAAACTCTTCGCGACGTCGTTCTCGACTGATAAATTGTAAATCAGAAATATGCTCCGACAGGGCTTTCGCTGTTTCTTTTTCCAAATCAAAATTCAATTGGCTGATAAAACGTAAGGCCCGCAGCATTCGAAGGGCATCTTCTTGAAATCGATCCTTTGCATTTCCCACACATCGAATCTTCTGTTCTGTGATATCTTGCAATCCATCAACCTGATCAACCCATTCCTGCGTTCGAAGGTTGTACATCAAAGCATTCATTGTAAAATCACGACGTCGAATATCTTCGACTAAAGTTGAGGCTCGAATCTGATCGGGACGTCGATGATCGCTATAACCTGTTTCTGCTCGAAACATGGCTAATTCCACTTCGCCTCCTTGATGCAGAACTCGTAAAATTCCAAAACTCTTCCCAACATTGATCACCTTAGGAAAAAGCCCCTGCATTTCTTCGACAGGCATGGATGTGGCCACATCCAAATCTCCGACAGGACGACCTAGCAGAACATCTCGAACCGCACCCCCGACAATCACAACCTCATACTGTGGAGGTATCTTTTCCAAGATCATCTGGACGACTGGCCAATTTTTATGTTTCAAAAAAGGGTTTACTTTTGGAAATTCCATCACTAATGATTATGCCGATGGAACAAGTTGGGGAAAAGGACAAACTGTCTGCAACATGGACAAATTTACTTGAAAAATACTCATTTCAAGATGCTCGGTGGATTCCCTACC
>CAZFSX010000509.1:0-1557 GCA_964522115.1 uncultured Pseudobdellovibrionaceae bacterium
AAAGTCTCATGCATTCAATTTCAGCCCTGGGTTGGAGTTAACAAGACAAAAAACCCTATCATAGCTGAATCTTTTATTTAAAATCTTTCTTTCGATGAAAGAGTGGTATTTTCAATGAAATCATCAAAATCTACGATTCTTTTCTGGAACTATGAGGATATGCATGCTATTGATCCACTTTTGATTTTGGTTTCTCCACTTGAAGTTCTCACTTTTTAATTTAACCCTAAAGATCCAACTATTGTGATTGCTGGAACCATCAATGGGCAAATTATTATGTGGGATCTTAAGAATGTTGAAATAGGGCATCATCATGGATCAGGCAAGAAGAAAAATAAAAGTTCATAAAAAAGTAACATTAAATAAATACAACCTGCTATCATGACAGCACTGCAAGATCCGTCTTCAATCATGCCAGTAACTGACACCATAAAAAGAAATGTTCCTTCTCACAAATCTCCAGTTTTATCCATCAAATGGTTCCCTTCAGGCCTTGAACTCGATATGAAAAAATCATACTCTACCTTATTAACAAGTCCAGGAACATAAATCAACCAGTTTGCTTCCATTTCCTCTGATGGTCAAATTTTACTTTGGGAAAAAAAGTTCTTGGATGCTCAAAAGAAACCTATCACTGATGTAAGTTGTATATTATTTTTAGCTCTCACAATTTTCTTGGAAAGCTGGCTACGGATTCCACTTATTTAGGCCTGAAGGAGGAGGTCAAATGGGTGGTTCAGCTATTGCATTCAAAAAAAATGAAAAGGATACAGTTTTTACAGGTACTTCCGATCAAGGCGAGTTGTTTGTCTGTAATTGGGCAAGAAGATCGGCAGATTAAGCAGGCTCTAAAAATGATACTATTCTTGGATTTTGGAATCAAGAAAGAAGTTTTAGACCTGTTGTTGCTTTAGACTTAATGCCAGCCAACTAAGACATTGTTTTGACCGTCTATGATTTTCATTTTTGTGTTTGGAAAACGAATGTGGAAGTCCCATTATTTACTAGTTTAATAACTAAAGGATCATTTCATACTGCTGGATGTTGGAGTCCTACAAGAGCCGGGGTACTTTTCATAGGAAAATCAAACGGATCCATTGATATATGGGATTTTATGGATCAGTCTCATAAATGGACAATGCAGTACCCTGTAAGTTCAGTTGGTATATCATCAATGAAATTCCATTAATACAACCCAAACATATTAGCTGTTGGTTGCCAAAAAGGTTCCCTCCATATTCTGTAATTACCATTTACGTTGGTTAGAAAGATTGGAGATGAGGATAGGACTATGAACGAGTTTTGGAGCCGAGAGATATAAAGTGTGTAATATTTCAAGAAAAGGTTTGAAAAACGTTTTGAATAATCTCAAGTGGATAGAGCACGAAGATAACAAGAATAAAGAATAAAGGCACAAAAGTAATAAAAGAAATAGAAGCGTGAGGATGAATAGAAGCAAATAAACGCAGAATATTTAGACTTCTCAACAAAATTCATAAACTAATTTATTCACGGAATTCCTCCAGAGGTGTAGAAGTAGAAAGAGTAGAAAAAAGG
>CAZFSX010000510.1:0-1556 GCA_964522115.1 uncultured Pseudobdellovibrionaceae bacterium
AAGCTTTTCTTTCACCAACCATCTTAAGATATCTGCAAGATCTTTATTCTTCTTATCTTGAAAGAAAGGATCATTTTCTAAAGCATCTTTCGCTTTCTTCAAAGACCTGGCTTCCACCACATCATTTTCTTTCACTTTGTAGCAGAACAAATCATACTTACGAACATCCTCGGGAAGCACTCCTAAAAATCGAACATTCGGAGCTGAAAAGTCAGCATTCCGAATCAAACTGGCAGCAGATCCAGCTTTCAATGTACGGAAAATATTTTGTAAAGTATAAGCATCCAGATCTCCGAAGAAGTACATGGGGACATCCAGCTCTTCTTGAATCAACCGGCACCATCCACGCACACCATTCGATGGAACACCCTGGGCACCCATCAAGATGCAATTATTACGTTTCGTAAACCCCATGCTGACCAAGGTATTTGCCGTACCTTCTGATTCCACCACCAGGCAAAAATCAATTTTTTTCTTTGCTTTCAATGTCAATGATTGGGGTTTGTTTTTTGGTTGAAAGGGCGTTGTTCCCAAAGTGGAAAGATCCACCACGGCTTTTTCACCATCACTCATCGCCTCTGTCACAACCAACTGTTGAGAATAAGTTTGACCACCACGATCATTGGCAAAACAGTTCAATTCTTCACGGTAAACGCGAAGCATATCTCCGATAAAATCAATGATGGAATCACTTTCTGTTTGGTCTTCAAAATCCAAGGGCTTATTATGACGGTCACCCTTGATCATACCTTTTGCGATATAATACAACTCACGCTTTGTATTCACAGCCCCAATTTCAAGATTGCGAAGTAAGATCTCTAGCATAAAGACAACACGAGCTAACTTTTGCACGGAACTTACATTCAGTTCTGTACGTACGGTTTTATCTCCGGGAGTCAAATACCCCACCTTGGGATTGTAAAAAGAATTATCCAGAGCACACTTCACTGCTTCAAGAACAGGACGACGAGAATCCTCAAGATCCTTCAACATACGCTCGGCCAAGGCACGAGCTTCTTTGGGAATATCAATTTTTAATTCACGAATACTTACTAACTTTGCCATGTTTGTCGCCCTATCCTAGTTGGATTTTTTGGTGGTGCCCTTGTCGGCAACTTTTTCCGTTGTCTTGATTGTCGTTGTCTTCACAGTCCCTTGTCGATGATCATCACTTTCTTTTTCTGTGCTTTGTTTCACCGTTGAAGACTTCACTGTGGATTCTTTCGTCGTTGAAATTTTGGTTGTTCCACCGCGCTCTTCGCGATCCTCATCGTAGGAATCATCTTCTGAAGCGGATGACTCATCGTCAAAATCCACACCCATTTTGGAAGCTTCTTTTTTCTTATGTTCACGCAACTTGGATTCTGCCAATTCCAATTCAGCAATAGCCGCTTCAGAATCTCGACCCAGAAGTTTTCTCAAACCCTCTTCTGCACGTTTTTTCCGAGCATCATTGCTTTTCGTTAAACGCACCAAACCCTCGACCAGAATGGGACCAAATTGTTCAATATGGGCCAATTTACGTTCAAGATCTGCCTCTTTAAATTCTTTACGAA
>CAZFSX010000511.1:0-1549 GCA_964522115.1 uncultured Pseudobdellovibrionaceae bacterium
CTTTAATTTGGACTCCGATTGGAGTGTGGATTGGGTTTCGTCCAAGAGTTGCATCCATTGCTCAGCCTGTGGCTTTGATAGCATCCTCTTTTCCGATGAATATGACCATTCCCTTTGTGGTTGGTTTTTTTGTGGCCTACAATGTTTCGATGAATTGGGTGGGCAGCGTGGTTCTTTTGGCGCTGGGAACACAGTGGTACATTTTATTCAATGTGATTGCTGGGGCCAGTGCAATTCCGACAGATATGCGTGAAAGCGCACGTATGTTTGGATTGAAGGGGTGGAAGCTTTGGACCAAACTTTTAATTCCATCCATTTTTCCCTACTGGGTAACAGGAGCTTGTACCGCGGCGGGTGGAGCTTGGAATGCCAGTATCGTTGCTGAACTTGTCCCTTGGGGCAATCAAGTGTTGAAAGCTCAGGGTTTGGGTTCATTTATTTCTCAGGTGACAAAATCAGGTGATTGGCCAGCGATATTTTGCAGCATTATCGTCATGTCTTGCTTTGTTGTTTTGATCAATCGATTTGTTTGGAGATATCTGTATCGTGTTTCTGAGCAGAAATTTAAAATGGACGTTTAGAATTCCAGAGTGTGTCTGAAAGAGAAGAGGACTCGAATTTATGAAAACCATCGCTCGATTAGAAAATGTCAGTAAGACCTATGAAATGGCCGATCAGCAAAAACTGGAAGTTCTCAGTCAAATCAGTCTTGAGGTTCAAGAAGGGGATTTTATTGCTTTGCTGGGGCAGTCGGGATCTGGTAAGTCCACAATCCTGCGGATAATGGCAGGTCTTGTGTCTCCAACATCGGGAACTGTGTATCGCTACAATGAGCGCTTAGATGAAGTCAATGATTGTGTTTCAATTGTCTTTCAAAGTTTTGCTTTGTATCCCTGGCTGACCGTTTATGAAAATGTGAAAATTGGATTAACTCGTCGAGAATTGAGCGAAGAAGAGGCTGATAGGATTATTTCTAAAGCGATTGATTTGATTGGTCTTGGAGGTCATGAAAATGCTTATCCTAAAGAACTTTCAGGAGGAATGAGACAGCGCGTGGGTTTTGCAAGAGCCCTTGTCGCGCAGCCTGAAATTTTAGCAATGGATGAGCCATTTAGTGCGTTGGATGTTTTGACAGCACAAAACCTAAGAGCTGAAGTGATCGACCTTTGGAAGGAAAAAGCGGGGGTTTTCAAGGCTGCATTTATGGTGACTCATAATATTGTGGAAGCGGTAACAATGGCTTCCAAGATATTAATTTTATCCAGTCACCCAGGGCGAGTGGTGCACGTGATTGACAATCCTTTGCCTTATCCTCGAAATGAAAAAAGTTCTGCTTTCCGATCCTTGGTGGATGATATTCATAATCGTATTACGGTCTTGAACTTACCAGACAATCCCAAAGATTCAAAACAAGCTCAGGCCTCCAGCACAGGGTCGGTACCAACCACGAGCTATGAAAATATTCCCTATGTGGAAGTCAGTCGTATGTTGGGATTCTTGGAAGTATTGAATGAGGATGCAGGAAGAGCTCGAATTTTTGATTTGTCAT
>CAZFSX010000512.1:0-1549 GCA_964522115.1 uncultured Pseudobdellovibrionaceae bacterium
CGTTCGAGAGCTGCATCTTTTTCAATGTACTTACGGTACTCATCCAAAGTCGTGGCACCGATACATCGCAATTCACCACGTGCCAGGGCTGGCTTCAGCAATTGCCCCGCATCCATGGCTCCTTCGGATTTGCCGGCTCCCACCAGTGTGTGAAGTTCATCAATGAATAAAATAATTTGTCCATCGCTGCCTGTGACTTCTTTGATGACAGCTTTCAAGCGATCTTCGAATTCTCCACGGTATTTTGCTCCCGCAATCAAGGAACCCATATCCAAGGACATCAAAGTCTTGCCTTGCAAATTTTCAGGCACATCTTTTTTCACAATCCTTAAAGCCAAACCCTCGGCAATGGCTGTTTTTCCCACACCAGGTTCGCCAATCAAAACGGGATTATTTTTTGTTCGTCGAGACAAGACCTGAATCACTCGACGAATTTCTTCATCACGTCCCACCACTGGATCCAATTTACCTTCGTTTGCAAGAGCTGTTAAATCTCGAGCATATTTTTTTAAAACTTCATATTTATTTTCAGGATCATCATCCGTCACTTTTTGGTTGCCGCGCATTTCCCGAAGAGCCTTCAGCAAAGTTTCTTTCTGAATCCCATGCTTGCGAAACAATGACTGCAAATCGTTGTCCGTCCCCTTCAGCATGGCCAGAATAAAATGTTCTGTCGAGATGTAAGCATCCCCCATCTCTTGAGCTTCCCGCTCGGATCCCTCAAATATTTTGACAAGACGTTGGCTGGCAACAGCCCTTGGAGTGGATCCTTGAACGGTTGGAAACTTTTTGATCTTCGCTTCAAGATCTTGAAGCAAGTTTTGATTTTGAACTTTGATCTTTTCCAACAAGCGAGGCACGACACCTTCGCTCTGCTGAACCAGGGCCTGCAAAAGATGCTCGGGCTCAACCGATGGGTTTGCAAGTTTTTCGGCATTTTTTGCCGCTGCTTGCATAGCCTCTTGACTCTTACGTGTCATTTTATCGATATCACTGCTCATTGCGCCGTCTCCTTGTGGGTATTTCTACAAGGATGAGGCTTTTTTTGACTCCGTCAAGGTCCATATCAAGAATGAAATTTGAGGATCAAAATAGCCTGGAAAAGCCTTATTTTTTTCTGGAAAGATGGCGTCATTTCACGTAGAAGCAAGCCTTATGACGAAAGCCACGAAAACACCCAAACGTATTCGCCCCTCGATCAAACATGATCCTATTCACCCCAGTGATTATTTGAAATATGAAATTACTATGGCATGTGAGGATTGCACTCACTTCAAATCTGATGATGCCACCTGCACTTTGGGTTACCACACGATTCATCATCGCCGTGAAACCCAAAAACAAAGCTACGAACTGACAGGCAAAGTTGCGATCTGCCGCTTTATGGAAATTGATTAAAAAAAAGGGTTTGGATACCAAACTTTGAATCCAAACCCAAGAAATGAACTTATTGCTATTTTACTCTTCATCTTCTTCTACACGGCAGCGACCACTTTCAGTCCACTGAAGCTGTCCATTTTTGAAAACCTTTTCTTCGATGCGAAGGCTT
>CAZFSX010000513.1:0-1545 GCA_964522115.1 uncultured Pseudobdellovibrionaceae bacterium
CGAATTGCTTTTTGTCGTGCAAGCTCAGCATCTTCCGCTGCAAACTGGGCAGTTCTGTCGCGGGGTATGGACATAACGTTTACTGCATCACCACGTGTTTTGTCGGCACCGATTGCGGTTTCTAAATGCTTTTTGATTTTACGTAAGTCTTCATCGGAAACAGGAATATAGGTTCTATCAAATTTGTATCCATCTTCGGATTCTTTTTTTGTCCAGATTCCATCTATGGCAACGGCTAATGTTATTTTTTCTACTTTCCATTTTTGTTTTTTGACTTCGCTTACTTTTCTGTTGAATTCATAATTACGAATTTTTTCGTCTTTCTCGTAGTTTGCTTTTTGATAGTCTACATCCTTGTAGCCGGGTGGAAGGTTTGGCTCTGTTCCGGCAGGACCTTCTGGAGTAAATCCACGTCCGTTGAATTTTTCAGATGTTTCTTTGTCAGAAACTTTAAGAGAATATCCATCAACAAGTTTAGTTTCATCATAAGGAGTATTTGGATTATCCACTGTTGCTACAACAGGAGATACTGTATTTTCTTTGTAAGATACTTCATCCCAATTTAGATCATATTCGAAGCGGGTAATATCAACTCTCTCCTCTCCAGCTAATTGCCATCTGAGAGTATTTCGAATATCGATTAATTTTTTAACTCTTTGCTCATCAGCTATTCTCATTTTTTCTTGAACGAGTCTTAGTTCAATTTTTTCTTTTTCTAAATCTTCTTCAAAGTCACTTATGATTTTTCCGCTCGAGTCAGCTACGCTTACATCTTCTGGTTTTAATTTTGGAACACCGCGTGATACTAAGTTTACAATACCTTTGATCTCTTTTCGTGATAAATTTTCTACACCCGGCACTAAATGCAGAATAACCGCAGCTTTAACGGGATTGTTCGCTCCATCGGGAGAAAAATATTCTGTATCAGGAAACGCAATATTTACATCAGCCTTTTCGATATTGTGAAGAGTCATGAGTGATTTTTCAATTGCACCTTTTAGAGCGCGGTATTTTTTTACATCTTTATCAAATTGAGTCTCTGTAAATTTTTCTATGTCAAAAAGTTCCCAGCCTTGCACGCCAACTGGAATTAAATTTTCCTGCGCGAGCTTTGTAATAATTTCCTGTCTTTTTTCTGGATCAACGGAAATGATCGAGTCACCACTTCCTGAATACTTATAACCAAGTGCATCGAGTTTTTTAGTAATTTCTCCATAATCTTTTTGCTGGAGGTCTTTAAAAAGTATGACAGCATTTTTATCGAGTGAGAATGTGGAGAGAATGATGATTGCGACGACTACAATCGCGAAAACAGAACCCAAAATAATCTTTTTGGTACTATCTAATTTTGCGAAAAGGTCTTTGATTTGATTAATAACTTTTTGAACAGACTCTGGCATAAGTATCCTCGGAAAATATTGCTTCTGACATAATAAGAAAATCGACATAATTGTACAATTTTTTTTTAAAAAAACCTATAATTTTTTACCATTTTTCTAAAAGTACCCTAAAGATGATTTTTTTTGACTCGAACCTCTACTTGAT
>CAZFSX010000514.1:0-1513 GCA_964522115.1 uncultured Pseudobdellovibrionaceae bacterium
GTTCGAGCTCCTATCGCAGACCTGTTGCCACTCCTGCCCAACGGGGTCGAGGTGGCTGCAGACAACGCCCCTGGCTTGACCGTGCTGGCAGGTGAATTTGCGGCCATTGACACGCTGGCGCAGCAACTGGAAGCCCAAGACAAAGGCACCACCCGCCTGAAGGTGTCCCACGCCTTCCACAGCGCATCCATGGATGGGGCCTTGCCCAAAGTGGCCCAGGCCTTGCGCCATGCCTCCTTGCGGGCGCCCCAGGTGCCGATGTACTCCTGCGTGACCGGTGAATTCCTCCAAGCCGAGCAAGCCACCCAACCTCAGTACTGGGCGGACCAAGTTCGTGCCACGGTTCAGTTCCGCAAAGCGGTCGAAGCCGAACTGCATCACGACAACGTGGTGTTTGTCGAAGTCGGCCCCAGCCAAGCCCTGACTGCCCTACTGCGCCAATTCCGCAGCGCCAAGGGCAAACCGCCTGTGGTGGTGCCCTTGCTGGGCCCTGCCAATCAAGGTCAACAGCCTGAGTTGATGGCCCTGCAAGGGTTCGGGCAATTGTGGGCTTGTGGCATCTCGGTGACGTGGCCGGTGCCTGCCGGCACAGCTCGCGCCACCCTGCCCACCTATCCATTCCAAGGTGAGCGTTACTGGTTCAACCGCGCCTCGACCGCCGCGCCCAGTCACGCCGCACTGAACACCCCTTTACCGTCTCAGACTGTCCAGATCATGAGCCGAATTCCTCGCCTTCAAGAAGAAGTCACCCGCATCATTTGTGATGTCTCGGGGCTGACGCCTGACGCCATCAGTGGCGATGCCACCTTCGTGGACATGGGGCTGGACTCCTTGTCCATGACGCAGGCCACCTTGGAGTTTGAGCGCGTGTTCGGGATGAAGATGCGCTTCCGTCGTCTGATGGAAGATCTGGACACACTGTCCAAGCTGACCCAATTCCTGGACCAAGAACTGCCCGCTGACAAGTTCGCACCGGCGCCCGTTGCGGCGCCCGCCGTTGCAGTAGCAACTTTGGCTACACCACAAATGGCCATGGCATCGATGCCCGCCTTGGCCCCCGTGGCTGGCGGCTCGGCCGTGCATCAATTGATTCAGCAACAGATGCAGTTGATGCAGCAGCAATTGGCACTGCTGTCAGGTCAAGCGTTGCCCACCGCCGCTGTGGCGCCCATGGCTTTGCCTGCGGCCACACCCGCGCCGACCTCGGCGCCCATGGCACCGTCCGCGGCCACTACATCCACCGAAGCCGTGGATGCGCAACCCGGCATCAAGGCACTGGTCGAGAAGCCCTTCGGCGCATCCGCCCGCATCGTGCTGGAAAAGAACCAGCACTTCACGGCTGCCCAACAAGCCTGGGTGGACGACTTCATCCAGCGCTACAACCAGCGCACCGGTCAGTCCAAGTCCTTCAGCCAGGCCAACCGCAAGGTGATGTCAGACCCACGCGTGGTCACCGGTTTCAACCCCTTGTGGAAGGACCTGGTCTACCCGATCGTCGCCAATCGATCCAAAG
>CAZFSX010000515.1:0-1500 GCA_964522115.1 uncultured Pseudobdellovibrionaceae bacterium
CATTGTAATGTATCAGGAGGTAATTTCTCATGCGTTTCTACTTCCTCCATCTATAATCTCTCATCCACATTTACTCTCTACTGTGGATGCTTATGAATACTCTCCTCACTGGATGAATAATTCATGCTTTTTTGCTTTTTTGCCTCTGAATTCTATGACTATTTTGAATTTTTCTTGTTCTATGAATTCGAAGAATCCTCGACTTGGTTGTCATAGTATTGGAATACTCTATGTTTATACACTGACTTTCTTTATTGGGACTTTAACATTAATTTTAGTGCGTTTTTAAAACAGTATAGCTTTCTTTCTGGATTTCCTATTATTGGGGCCCACTTGCCGTCCATCACCTATTTGGTCGTTAAGTCGCATGCAATCAAATAAGAGTGGAAGAAGAACATTATTCCTACAAAAAGAAGAGCGGGAAGACAAGCTATTATTATGAATACAATAGTCATTGGGTATACTTTTAATCGTTAGCCGAAAGTTGGAGGATCTTAGTTTGTGCCAACCATAATCATGATGCACATGACAGCTGTGGTGATGATGAGCACCATTAATGATAATAGAAAAGCATAGAAATATTTATGATTTCTTTTGCCAACACACGTTCCTATCCAAGGGCAATGATGATCCATTCTTTACACACACACTCCACAATCATTGCAGTGGCTTGTTCGATTAGGACGAAAGATATTGCAGGTAGTACAGAATTTAAGACGAGATGTCATTTGACGATTGGGTACAATGTAAGATATGACAACATAGTCATGGATTATATGATCACTTTTGGGAATAGATATAAACTACTCATCAATTTCATAACCATATTTCTAAATAGAACAGAAACTACGATTTTTTGAATAAATCCAGGGTCTTGTAGGCACAGGTTCATAAAGGTCCAAAAATTAACGAAGTGAGCAATCAAAAGCACATACAGAGCTCCAAAAAGGTGGTTGTGTGCAAACCACTCCATATGCAAGATCTCATGGAGAATAGTTGGGATATTTATGAGGCATAGAGTGAGCAACCATTTCTTGCCATCTGGTCTAAATTGGATGGATGGTACATCTTGAAGAGTTTGGCATCACAGCATGAGTATTCTTATTAGACTTCTTGGATTTCCACCCGAAGTTATTCTGGTTCTTTTTTGTTCGTGTCTTTGCCTTGTTTGCTCATTCAAAGTATTATAATACAAGGTAATAATATCAAATTTTAAACTTAAAATTAAAGTCTTAATTGTATTTTTATGGACTTGCTCTTTTTTCCAGAAAAAGCTCTATAATTTTTGGAACTCGCTTTTTCTTTGACTCTTGGCTTTTCTTGAACGCCTACAGCAGTTTTATGTTATGAACCGGAATTTGATCAAGAAGCTTCAGTTTCTAATTTTTGTTTACCATAAAAGGCAAGTCTTCTCTGAGGGTATTTTCAGCATAAAGCTGATTATAAGCATGCTCAACATCTTCATAAATTAAAAAAATACCTTCTTATTTCGGTTTCATT